>DZBP01000218.1 GCA_022729915.1 Draconibacterium orientale
TTTTCATTTTTCATTTTTCATTTTTCATTTTTCATTTTTATCTTTTATCTTTTATCTTTTATCTTTTATCTTTTATCTTTTCATTTTTCACTTTTATCTTACTAAACGTATTCTTTGAGTTGAAGTTCGCCCGACATTAAACCCAACACTTTATTAGACAAGGCTTCAGCTAAACATTCGCCCGGATAAACTACAACGGGAGCTATAAATTTGATTTTTTCGATAACATAATTTGTAAATTGTTGATTGTAAGCAATATTTCCTGTCAAAATAATTGCATCTACATCGCCATTCAGCACAGCAGCCATCGAACCAATGTATTTTGCAACTTGGTAACCCATCGCTTCAAATACTTCGGAAGCTAATTTATTGCCATCAGCTATCATGTATTCAATGTCGTGCAAGTCAGAAGTACCTACATAAGCTTTCATTCCGCCGTCGTTTTTAATCAGCTCCAACAGTTCGTCTTCGGAATATTTACCACTAAAACACATACTTACCAAATCGCCTTCGGGCAAACTACCTGCTCTTTCGAGCGAAAAAGCTCCGCCACCATCGAGTGTTTGATTTACATCTACTACTCTTCCTCTGCGGTGCGCACCTATCGAAATTCCATCGCCTAAGTGTCCAACAATCAGGTTGATGTCTTCGTATTTTTTCATTACAGCTTTAGCATATTTGCGAGCTTGAGCTTTGTGATTGAGCGCATGAAAAATAGATTTACGCTTAAACTGAGGTAAACCCGTGAAGCGAGCCACATCGTCCATTTCGTCCACTACCACTGGGTCGGCTGTGTAAGCTATTGCACCTTTAAAAACGTGAGTCAATTTGTCAGCAATAAGCGAACCTAAATTTACTTCGTGCCACTTTTCACCATGCCTTAGGTCGTGAATCATCGCATCGTTTATTTGATAAATGCCTGCCGAAATAGGTTTCAACAAACCACCTCTGCTTATGATTGCATTAATTAAATCGGTTCGAATATCTGCATTTTGAAGTTCTTCGAGCACCACTTTCAAACGAAAATCTACTTGCTCGTCAATGCTATCGAGCGATGCAAGTTCTTGCTCTTTGTGCCTTACCGTCTTCAAAAACAACATATTTGTATTTTGATAAACAGCTATTCGTGTTGCATCTATTTCGGTTATTATAATTAGGATACGGCTATTTTTCATACGTTATATTCTATTTTTGAAATTTATATTAATGCATTTATCTGTTTGTACAAATAGCTAATATTCAATTAGACAAACAAATTTTGTTTGGTTTTTGGTTTTAAATTTATGAAACAAAAATAAATAAACTTATTCATATTTTAACTTATTTTCTAAAAAAAATATTTTAGTTATTAAATTTAGGCTAAAAACTCACCAAACACAACAATTCATTTTATAATTTCACTTTTTTTTTATTTTTATTACCGTTTTTCTGCCTAATATTCATTTTTTACTTTTATTTTTTTGAATTAAAGTAGATTTTACAAAATTATTTCAAATCATTATAATATTAATATTCAATTAATTAATAACATATCAATTACAAACAACTTCAAAAAAAAACAAATTATTTTCTAGGTATTTTTTTATAAATAAAATCAATTCATTAATTTTGAATTTGTATTCTTATCATACAAAAGAATACGATTTATAGATAGTGTTAGAAAGAAAACTCCTACTCTTTGGAAAAAAAGCCCCAAACTCCTAAAGTGGCTTATTGTAACGATTAGTAAATCAACGTGTTTCAAAAGTCCCCTTTAGGGGATTTAGGACACAGATGGATTCACACGTTAGAACAATTTGCAACGTTTCAAAAGTCCCCTTTAGGGGATTTAGGGGCAAAAGCCAGAAAAGTATAGTTTTCTTTCAAACACTAGTATAGAATACATTCTAAAATTATTTTTTAAACTGAAAAAAACGATGAAATCAAAAACAATTGTACTTCTATTATTAGTACTAAACCTTAATTTACTTGCACAAAACAACGACAATTTGTTGCAAGTAATGAACAACGATTACGAAAATTCTCAAAAATGGGTAGAAGAAAAGCTTCAAACACTCAGCCTTGACCAGAAAATGGGTTTGTTCTTCATTTTAGATGGTCGTGCAAATAATTTTTCTAAAAATGTAGAACTCATTGAGCAATATAAACCTGCCGGAGTACTTACCAACATCAATAGCCTAGTAACCTTTGCTCAATCGGTCAATTATTACAGAGCTTCCGACAATGCAACTCTTGTGGTGCTCGATTCAAAAAATACTATTGGTATTCCCTCGCCCGATGCTATCCAATATCCCAATTTTGCTACGCTCAGTGGTATTGTTGTTGCCAAAAAACTTATCGAAGGTGGCAATGATTTGGCTGAACAAATGCAAAGAATTGGAGTTGATTTAATGTACACCAATACATCACAAAATGCAGAACACAAAGTGATTAAACTTAAACTCGAACACTTCCAAAAAGGACTTTGGTACAAAAATCGTTTCCTTTTGTTTTACGACACCGAAGAGCTTTCTGTTTCTACTAAATATTTGGTCGCAAAAGATTTCAAACAAAAGAAAAATATTTTCATTGTTACCGACAATCTTGCCGACGCGCTAGCCAAATTAAAATCAGCATACAATTATGGGCAAATTACCGACGAAGATATTAACAAGCAAGCCAGAATTGCTTTACAAATAAAAAACAAAACAGCATCATACAAAAAAGGTGAAATTAACACCAAACTTTTAAAAGAAGACTTGACCCAACGAAAATACGAATTTAGAAAAAACGAACTCGAAAACAATGCCATTACACTGGTTCACAACAACGAAAATGTTATTCCCTTGATTATGGCTGAACCCGAAAAGCTAAAAATTGCTTGCATTGCTTTAGGGAAAACTTCACTAACAGATTTTCAAAGAAAAGTAAAAAGGTACAACCAAAGCAAAAACTACTATTTTAGCTATTCCGATACTTTGGCACAATTCTATGCAATTGAAAAAGAGTTGGAAAACATGGATATTCTTATTTTTGAAGTATATCCCAACCCAAATGGCGACAATTTACCCCAAGATTGGGGCATTTTTATCGAAAAAATGAACAACATGAAGAGGGTAATCGTAAGCGTTTTTGGAAAACCTGATTATTTATTGCAAATGAAAAAATCTTATGCTTACAAAACACTTTTGCTCACTTACCAAAACAATCAAAATACGGCTAATACAACTGCTCAAATTATTTTTGGCGAACAACCCGTTGGAGGCGAATTATCTTATACCGCAGGTTACCCTTACCTCGAAAACGATAGACGTGAAATTACAACTACCAAACGCTACATCTCTAAAAACTCGAACCTGCCACCCAAACGCGAATTTCGCGCTGCTTGGATTGCTACCGTTATGAACATCGATTGGCCCTCCAAAGCTGCTCTACCAAGCCATTTGCAAAAAGAAGAATTTATTCGAATCATCAATATGCACCAAAAGAACGGTATCAATGCCATTATTTTTCAAGTAAGCCCTTCTGCCGACGCTTTTTATCCTTCCGATTTACTGCCTTGGTCGCAATGGCTTACCGGAAAATCAGGTTTAGAACCCGACGAACTCTATGACCCTGTGCAGTTTATGATTGACGAATGCCACAAACGAAACATCGAGTTTCATGCTTGGTTCAATCCTTACCGTGTAAAAGTGAGCTTGAAAACTGAAATGTCGAGCAAGCACGCAAGTGTCAAATATCCTCAATTAATGCTCGAATATGGAGGCAAAATGTACTACGACCCTGGTTATCAAAAAACCAGAGAAATTGTTACAAACGCTGTTCTGGAATTGGTACACAAATACGATGTGGACGGAGTACATTTCGACGATTATTTTTATCCTTACAAAATCGCTGGCGAAGAATTTCCCGATTCCGTATCATTCAAAGCCGAAAAACGTGGATTTGCCGACAACCAAAAAGACGATTGGAGAAGAGAAAACGTGGATTTGATTATCGAATTGCTACACGATAGCATCAAAGCCGCAAAACCTTGGGTTAAATTTGGTATTAGCCCCTTTGGTGTATGGCGAAATAAATCAAACGATGCTTCCGGTTCGGATACTAAAGCCGGTGTTACCAATTATGGTGATCTTTATGCCGACATTATGCTCTGGCTCAAAAACGATTGGATTGATTACATCATGCCGCAAGTGTATTGGGAAAGAGGAAAATCAAATGCCGATTTTGACAAAGTGGTTGACTGGTGGAGCACCAACAATTACGGAAAACCTGTATTTATTGGTCATGGAATTTACAAAACCGACCCAAACTCCGACATTGAAGCTTGGAAAAATGTTTCCGAAATTCCCAGTCAAATTCAATTTGTGCGTACATATCCTGAAATGGGTGGTTCTGCTTTTTACAATACCTCAGCTTTTGCCGAAAATAAATTAGGTGTTGTAGATTTAATTAAAAAGGAACTTTACAAATATCCTGCTTTAGTGCCTACAATGCCGTTAATCGATAGCATTTTGCCACAAGCTCCTGTAAATTTAAAACTTCAAAAAATAAAAAAACAAAAAAACAAACGCCTACTCACTTGGGAAAGCTATCTTGCAACCGATGAAATGGACAAAGTGTCGTACTACGCTGTTTATAAGTTCGATGGCGAATTTATCGGTACTATTGAAAAAGTGGAAAACATTCTGCTTATCACCAAAGAAAACAAGTTAGAGGTAGATATTCAGAAGAGTTTGTTCAAACGTAAAAAAACAATGTACGTTATCACTGCTTTTGACCGAATGCACAACGAAAGCAAGCCTTCGAGCATTGTTGTAAAACTATAAAGCTGTAAAGTGCCTTAATTTATACTTCAAACAGTTATAATTTGAGCGTTTGTTTTTATGTAATTGCTTTGTAATTAAAACTTTGCCAAAGTTTCAAACTTTGGCAAAGTTACCCTTTAAAGAATAGTATCAATAATTTTGAGGAATCTAAATTCAATAAAG
>DZBP01000219.1 GCA_022729915.1 Draconibacterium orientale
TTCGAGGCTCATTCCATAAAGAAATTGAGCAAAAATAACACCTGAATTACCACGTGCACCTGTCAAGGCAACTTCGGCAATGTTGGTTGCAGTAATTTTATATGACCTATCGGGGCAATATTGTCGAGCACAGAACGAATAGTAGAAGCTAGATTAGTGCCTGTATCTTTGTCGCTTACCCGAAAAACATTAATGTTGTTTATTTCCGATTGGTTTTCGAGTATTTTGTGTGCACCGGCTACAAATGTGTAGTATAAATATCTTCTATCTAATTGTAATAAAGGCAAATGTATCATATGCTAAAGTATTTTTTTCCGTTTTTAAGCCAAAGTAATTGTATTTGTAAAAAAATAGGTTATTTTATTAGACTCAATATCAAAACGTTAATTATTATATCATTTACAATCAAGCTGTCCAAAATTATAAAACTTTAATTAAGCTTTTTGTGTTTCTATATAATTTTTTATTCTGTTTCAAAATAACACAAACAAAATTACAATAAAAAAAACTGTTTTGCAAATTTAAACAATCATTTCATAACAATTTGCTAAGCTAAAAAACAATCAAAACACTAATTATAAGGTAATTATCAACTGAAACAATTTCAGATAAAAAACTATTTTATTGTTAAATGCGTTTGTTTTAACTTTTTTCGGAAGAATAAAAAGTGGAAATTCACCAATCGCTACAAAAAAACAAAACTTTAAATAGTAGTCAATAACCTACTATTTTAAAGCTTTGAACTATCAAAATTATTTTAATGTTAAGCGTTGAAATTTACACTTCGGTTAGTGTAGCTCGAATAATCCTTTAGTTTTGGTTCATAATTTCCATCAAACAAGGGCGACGAAATCATAAAATCGGCAGTAGCTCTGTTTGAAGCATTTGGAATATTATACAGCACTGCTATTCGGTTAAGAGCCTTAACATCAACATCGTGCGGCTGTGGTTGCATAGGATCCCAAAGAAAAATAAGCATATCTATCAAACCATCGGCTATCATAGCTCCCAGTTGTTGGTCGCCTCCCAGAGGTCCTGATTTTAACTTTGTTAACAACGGACGAATGTCTTTATCGTCATTTATTTTAGCTTTAAGTGTTTGTTCTATTAACGTGCCGGTAGTGCCGGTACAAACCAATTCATGGTTTATCAATTTTTCCCAGTTCCAGCCAACCCATTCAGCTAAATCATTTTTTCGGTTGTCGTGCGCTACAAGAGCAATTCTTTTTACTTTTTTCATATTCAATTTATTATAAACATTCTATTTTTTTAAATAGCTCTAAAAAATAAAACATTCTGTCGTTTTTTTCTTTAATTGTCCACCTATTTTTCAACCGCAAAAATAAACTCTATTTAGATATAAGACGTTAATAAAAAATTAATTCTTCAAAAAAAAAATGTTAAACACTTTTCACTCAAAAAAATTTCACTTAAACGTTTAAATTATTCTTCTTTTTTTCAAAAACAAATAAATATAATAAGCTGCAATAGCTACTAAACCCAAAATTATGAACGTTTTGAAAAATTTGTACAAAATAACCAAAATAACAATAAAAACTAAAATTTCTATGATTCGTCCCATTTTTTTTTAAATAAAGAAATTAAACATAAAATTAAAAAATACTGAGCAAATATACAATTTTCTTTTCTATTTCCATTCAATTTTAGTTGATAATATTCAAAAAAAAAGAAATAAGCTTATTTCTGATTTAAATCAAAAAGGTGCATCAATTGCCTCAATACAGTGTTATTTACATCAAATTGAACGTTTTCGATGCTTGAAATGGGCAAAACTTGAGGCGAAGTGCCCGTAATAAAAGCAGCCTGAAACATAGATAATTGGTCGATATGCACCGCTTTTTCGTGCAATAAAATGCGATTACTTAAACAAAGTTCCACTATTTTTTGACGCGTAACGCCCTGCAAAACATTTTCTAAAGGTGAAGTAAATACCTCATTATTTTGCACAAAGAAAATATTGGAGCGGCTACCTTCAGTAATAAATCCTTCGACATTTACCAGAATCACTTCGTAAACATTTTTTTGCTTTATCATTTGGTTTGCAAGATTTCTTAATTCTGCCTGAAATACTTTGGCATTAGGCATTTGACGTTCGGCAGAAAGCAAAACGGTGGAGACTCCATTTTCATATTGCTCTGGAGTTGGATAATTATGCTCAATAAAATAAGCCGAAAAACTTTCGACAAATTGATAATTTTCAACTTCCGAAGTTATTTCAAGTTTTATATTTCCAAAAGTTCTTTGATTTTGCTCAATCAGCAAATAAATGCGTTTTTCTATTTCCTCAACTGATAACCAAATAGTTATTCCCAAAATCTGTGCTGACTTAAACAAACGATTCAAATGGTCTGTTAAAAATCGAGGTTTACCAGCAACAACTCTAAATACCTCATAAATAACTATTTGCGACACAGTTTTTTCGTGCGAACGAACCAATTTACTGTTCTGTTCGTTGATTGCACTGCCAATATTTGAAAGTTGATTCATATTTTAGTGTGTTTCTTAAATTTATAAAATAAAAAAAGCTACAACCTTATTGTAGCTTTTCTTTAACTATTACCTATTAATTCATTCAAAACAAAATAGTTGAATAATTATCAATTATCAATTATCAATTATCAATTATCAATTATGAATTATAAATTATGAATTATGAATTATGAATTATGAATTATGAATTATGAATTATGAATTATAAATTATGAATTAAAAACTAAAATAAATCATTTAATTTTCAAATTTTCAAATTTTCAAATTAATTATTAAATCTAAAGTGCATAATATCGCCATCTTGCACTATATATTCTTTTCCTTCAACTGCCATTTTTCCGGCATCTTTGCAAGCTTGCTCCGAGCCAAGAGCAATGTAAGTTTCGTATTTAATTACTTCGGCACGAATAAAACCTTTTTCAAAGTCGGTATGAATAATTCCGGCAGCTTGCGGCGCTTTCATGTCTTTTTTGAAAGTCCATGCACGTACTTCTTGCACTCCGGCAGTGAAATAAGTTTGCAAATTGAGCAAACTATATGCCGAACGAATCAATTTGGCGACTCCCGCTTCGGCTAATCCTAAATCTTCCAAAAACATTTTGCGTTCTTCGTATTCTTCCAATTCGGCTATTTCGGCTTCGGTTTGGGCTGCGATAACCAAAACCATCGCATTTTCGTCTTTTACAGCTTCTTTTATAGCATCAACATATTTATTTCCGGTCAAAATAGAAGCTTCATCTACGTTGCAAACATACATAACCGGCTTTTCAGTAAGCAAGAATAAATCTTTTGGTCTTTTCTCCTCATCAATATCCACCGAACGAGCAGGTTTTCCACTTTCGATGTGTTTTTTGTAAGTTTCGAGCACTTCTAGTAAAGTTTTTCCGGCTTTGTCGCCTACTTTAGCAAGCTTTTGTGCCTTTTGAATGCGAGTTTCTATGGTTTCTAAATCTTTCAATTGAAGTTCGTAATCAATAATCTCTTTATCGCGCACAGGATTTACCGAACCGTCAACGTGTGTAACATTGTCGTCGTCAAAACAACGCAAAACATGAATAATTGCATTGGTTTCGCGAATATTTGAAAGGAATTTGTTTCCTAAGCCTTCGCCTTTGCTTGCGCCTTTTACCAAACCAGCAATATCAACTATTTCGACAGTAGCCGGCACCACTCTGTTGGGTTTTACAAGTTCTTGCAATTTGTTCAATCGAGGGTCTGGCACTGTAATTACGCCCACATTGGGTTCGATAGTACAGAAAGGAAAATTTGCCGATTGAGCTTTTGCATTCGATAAGCAATTAAATAATGTAGATTTTCCCACGTTGGGCAATCCTACAATTCCGCATTGTAAAGCCATTCTATTTGTCTAAATGATTAATGATTATGGTTTTTCTTGAAAACTTGTTGTTATCTATCCAACCCTTTTTTTTCAGGTTGCAAAAGTAGTGTGTAATTTTCGGTAAAACAAATTAATAAGTCCAAAAACGATGGAAATTTACAATTTTTAAGAAAAGAAAGCATTTGGGGAATGCGAAAATTTGGACAAAAAAATAAGCCTCACTCAATATCCTATCGAGTAAGGCTCTTTTTAGAGTTTTTCATCTGTCTCTTTTTTTTAACAGTTAGCAACTTGTCTATTTCGGATTCTGAATCACGATGTAACTCATTCTCTCAAGATGTTGTTCTTCGAGGATTATAATGTTTGTAACTTTATAAACTCCTCTTGCCCATTTAAACAATTCTGCTCTTCTGTTAGCAATTGAAATCTCGGGTGCAAAACTCAACTTAATTTTAATTGTACGTTTCATAATTTTTAAAATTTAAATTGTTAGTATTAATTATTAATTGATGCAAATATAATATGTAATTTTATTACTTCCAAATTTTTTTGAACTTTTTTTATCATTTTTATCAAAATAAGTAATACTTTAAGAGAATAGAGTAGTGGCATGAAGTAATTTATATATCTGTAATACAATATTTTACTGGCATTAGCTCAGATTTTAATGTAAATAAATATTTTAAATTTAAAATGTTAAATTTTTATACTTAAATTAAATTTCAACTCAAAAATGATGTTAAATTAATACTTTATCAAGCCATTTTTTGATATTTTTAAGTAAATTTGAATAAAATTCAAAGCAAATAATCAATTATTTTAGTGTAATATAAACTATAAAACAATAAAATTTAAACTATTTAAAACTCAATTCAAAACAAAATTAGTTTACTCAATCTATTATTATTTATAATTTTGAGTAAAATAAATATATA
Source organism: Draconibacterium orientale (assembly GCA_022729915.1). Lineage (GTDB taxonomy): Bacteria > Bacteroidota > Bacteroidia > Bacteroidales > JAIFNL01 > JAIFNL01. The sequence continues at coordinate 4,786 of DZBP01000219.1, forward strand.
TTTAAAATGATAAAACAATTAGAAAGGAGATTAAAATTTAGGAAAAGAAAAAAGCCCGCCGATAGGTTTATCGACGGGCTTTATTAATGAAAAGTGAAAAGTGAAAAGTGAAAAGTGAAAAGTGAAAAGTGAAAAGTGAAAAATTA
>DZBP01000220.1 GCA_022729915.1 Draconibacterium orientale
ATTTACTAATTGTTACAATAAGCCACTTTAGGAGTTTGGAGCTTTTTTTTCAAAAAGAAGGAGTTTTCTTTCAAACACTACATAAGAAGTAACCCAAATTAATTGTATATTTCATTTTGCCAAGTGCTTAAAAATTATTTGATTACAAAAATTCTTGCTCAAAATAAAAATAGCACTGGTGCTTAATTATTCATAAATCAAATTTAAATTTATTCGAGTACATGAAAAAAAACTATTTTATTTTCGTTTTACTTTTGGCTTTTGTTGCTTGCAGTGGCGACAAAGAGGCTGATAATCAAAGTAAATCTTCCGAATCGACAGAAACAAAGGAAGATACTAAAATCGAAAAAGTAAATTTTTCCGAAGAACTTTTTGCGGAAGGCGAAGTAGCGGCTATTGCACCCAAAATAACCTATCCGGTTGTTATCAAAAACCCCGACAAGAACGATGAGTGGACTCAAGAATGCTTGAAAGATGTTGATATCAAAGCATTTGCTAATTTATTTTTTGACCTTATTTACTCTGAAAAATTAAAAGCCCATGAGTACATGAGCGACGAAGCCATGACCATTGAACAAGTCAAAGCCTTTGAAAAAGAAAACAAACGCGAAAAAATTGCCAAAGTTTTGTTTCAAGAGGAATGGTATTTTGATGCGAAAAAAGCAAAAATGTACAAAAAAGTAAATTCGGTTATGCTTGCCTACGAACTTTTTTCCGAAACTGGCGAAGTAAAAGGCTACAAAGCCGGATTACAAATTTTCTTTAATGAATAACACTTTGAAATACAGCTAATTTGTTAGTTTGAACGTGCAAATTAACAAATTAGCTGTGTTGTTGTTAGAAAAACAATCCCAGTATAATAATATCATCGGTTTGAGTGTTTTTTCCTTTCCAATTTTCAAACGTTTCTTCTAATATAGTTGTTTGTTTTTCTGGAGTTTCTATATGAATTTTTTGCAACAAATCTCTAAAATTGCGTGCTAGAAACTTATTTTTGTATTCACCACCAAATTGGTCTTGAAAACCATCTGAGTAAATATAAAAAGCATCACCTGCCTGAATATCAATTTCGTGCGATTCAAACACTTTCGCTTTTCCAAAATAGCCACCTATGGCACTTCTTGAGCCTTTTATTATTTCTGCTTCGCCATTGCGAATGAAGCAGAGTGGATTTTTAGCTCCTGCAAACATCAGTTTATTTTGCTCACGGTCAAGTGTTAAAATGCAAATATCCATTCCATCATTTACACTTATGCTGTCTTGCTCTTGTTTAAATATTTTGGTAATTGCTTCGTCTAATTGATATAAAATTTCATGAGGTTTGTAAATTTTTTGTTTGTTTACAATTTCATTGAGAATATTATTGGCTATAACGGTTACAAAGGCTCCCGGAACGCCGTGTCCTGTACTATCAGCAGCAATTATGATGTCAAGTTTTGCTGCTTTTCCATTTTCAATTTTAGCTTCAGTTTGCGAATACCAAAAGAAATCGCCACTTACAATATCGCGTGGTTTGAAAAATAACATATTGTTGGGAATAAACTTGCAAAAGTGTTCATATTGAGGCAATACAGCGCGTTGTATTCGGCTTGCATAATTGATGCTAGCCGTAATATTTTTATTTTGTTGTTCTATTTCTTCTTTTTGCGCATTAATTTCTTCGGTACGATGTGCTACTTTCATTTCAAGTACATCACGCTCGTGCTTAAGTTGTTTTTCTCTACCAATTATGAGCAAGTAAATACTCAAAATACCAAAAATAACGTATGAAATGTAAGCAAAATTACTTTTCCACCAAGGAGGCAAAATGGTAATTTTTATCGAAATTGCTTCATCATTCCAAACTCCATCGTTGTTTGTACCTCTTACACTAAAGGTATATTCGCCAGCTTGCAATTTTGAAAATGGTACAAAATGTCTGTTTCCCAAGCCTATCCATTTATTGCTTATGCCTTTCATTTGATAGGCATATTTGTTTTTTTCGGGGTTAGTAAATTCTAAAGCTGCAAATTCTATCGAAAATTCTATATCTTTCCAATCTAAAGTAACTTCACTTTGGTTGCGAATATTAATCGTGCGAATAGAAGACTCTGTTTTTACTTCAAGACCTTTAAATACAAGCTTTGGCTTAAATTTGTTTTTATAAATCGAATCAGGGTAAAATGAGTTTAGCCCATTGATTCCACCCATAAATAATTCGCCGTTTGGTGCATAATGCTTGGCATTGAGATTAAATTCGCGGCTTTGCAGTCCATCAGAAAATTCAAATGATTTGAACTTTTTACTTTTGTGGTTGTAAACCATCAACCCGTTGCCACTGCCTATCCACAAATTGTTGGATTTATCAAGAATTATTTCGTATATATTTTTACTAGTAATGCCTTTTTCTTGTTCAAAAACATAAAACTTGTTTTCTTTTTTATTGTATTTACTGATTCCATTTTGTGTTCCTATCCAAATATTTTTTTCCGAATCTTCGCAAAGTGCAACTACATAATTGTTGCACAAGCTATTTGGATTGTCTTGTTGATTTGTAAAGGTTACTATTTTCTCAGTTTTCGGATTTATTTGATTCAAACCTTTTGCAGTAGCTATCCATATCAATCCTTCCGAATCTTCTATTATGTTGTAAACTTGATTACTAGCTATTTTATTTGCAGAATTTTCGTTGAAATGAACATAAGAATTGTTTTCAAAATCTACAACAAAAACTCCTTGATGCGATGCAATCCAAAGTTTTTGTTTGCTGTCGCGTACAATTCGGTTGATGCGAATGTTTTCAAAATTTGGTAAATTTTTATTGGTGTAATGTTGATTAAAAAGCACAAACTTGCCTTTTTTGGCATCAAAAACCTCTATTCCGTTGCGTGTGCCTATCCAAAGCTCGTTTGGGGAGAATGGAAAAAGAACGTGCACAAAATCGTTTGAGATATGATTTTTTCCAACTAAGCTCGAAGTATAGTGCAAAACATTGTTTGTGAGTCTATTGTAGCAGTTTAAACCTTTACCCCAAGTACCAATCCAAATTTTCTCTTCCGATTCTTTGTAAACCGAAGCAATTAAATTATCGAGCAAATCTACCGAATTACTTTCTTCTGATTTTCTATAGAGGCGAAACTTTTTGGGTTTTAAATCTGCCTTATCAATAGCTTGCAAAGTGCCAAGCCATAGGTTATTAGAATAATCAATTTGCAATGCCAACACAACATCGTGGCTCATGCTCGAAGCTTGGTTTGTGTGCTTAAAATTGTAAAATTCGCCCGATTCTTTGAATCGAAACAACCCGCTTCCATTGGTTCCCATATAAAATGTGCCTTTTTTGTCTTGAGTGATTGAGCGAATAAAGATTCCTTCGTAATACGAGCTTATTTTTTTATTTTCTTGTGAAATTTTGTTTAGCCCGTTTTGTGTGCCAATCCAAATATTTTTCTTTGAATCGACCCAAAGTGCTGTAATGTTATTGCTCAAAAGTCCATTTTGGGTTGAATAATTTGTTTTTTTTCCTGTTTTGAAATTGAAATGACACAAACCTTGCGTGCTGGCAATCCAATATTCACCATTTTGACTCTCTACAATAGGAATATTTTGGTCGCTGATGGCATCATCTTTTGGCAAATTTGTATTGAATGTATTAATTTCTAGCGTTTTATAATTTATTATGTGAATGTAAGGCGGAGTATTTACAAGTATATCGCCACTTACGGTTGCATACAATCCATAAATGGCTTCGTTTAGGTTTAACTTTGAACATTTCAAATCAATGTACGAAAGTTTTCCGGTTTTATGGTTGAGCAAATTCAACCCGCGCTTTGTTCCTATCCAAATGTTGGAATCTTTGCTTTGTGCTAAGGAAAGAATCCACGCATCGCGCAAGCCGTTCGACTTTTTTTGGCTCGTTTCATACACTACAAAATTGTAACCGTCGAATTTGTTTAAGCCGTGCTGTGTGCCAAACCACATAAATCCTTGTATGTCATGCAAAACGCAATTAGTAACCGATTGCGAAAGTCCTTCGTTTACAGTATAATGACTAAATTCTAAATTTTGAGCTTTCAAGTAAGTATTAAAAGCAATTAAAAAAAGTAAAATAATGTATTTTGCTTTCATTTTGAATTTATTAAGTAGTGAACCAAATTAAATTGTATATTTTATTTTGCCAAGTGCTTAGAATTTATTTGATTACAAAAATATTTGCTCCAATTAAAATAGCACTGGTGCTTATATGAATACATTTGCAATTGTTTTTTCTCAAAAAGAACAATTGTGTTGAAGTTTTATTACTTTATTTATTAACTTGGAGAAGGTTTGGTTGCACAAAGATAAATATTCTTTTTGTTTTCTTTGTTAAAAAGATTAATTGTAGCTATTTTTTTTAATACTATAGAAAAGACAAAATTATTACTTGAAAATAATTTGGCTATGAACATTAAATTTACTATCTTTCGTGATATTTTGTTTGTGAAAAATACACAAACTTTGACAGTTTATTTTTTGTATTATTAATCTTTAAAATTAGAAACAATGCAAGTAATTTCGCCTGTTTTTCTTATTGTTGGTCTTGTACTGATTGTGCTTGTAGGAATAATTATCTATAAAGCAGCTAGTAAAAAATAATTAATTTCAAACATAAATACAAATAAAAATGATAGGTGATTTAATTCTTTCGATACTCGAATACATTCTTTTTGAGCTTTTTTTTCGGCTTTTTAAACTGATAGGAACTCCTTTTCATTGGATTTTCCGATTGGGAAAATATTCATTTAGTGAAATTTACAACCACAAATATACTGGAGGCATTGGTTTGGCTGTAGCTATTGCTGTGCTTTATTGGGTGGTTAATTTTTAAAGTGAAAAGATAAAAGATAAAAAATAAAAGATAAAAAATAAAAGATAAAAAATAAAAGA
>DZBP01000221.1 GCA_022729915.1 Draconibacterium orientale
GAAGAATGGAAAAATTTACCCAACGTGGAGGTGATTGAATAAAAAAATTGTTCTATTCACATTTTACTGTGAAGATTTAAAAAAAAAAGAGTAAACATACTTTATAAATCAATTAGTTTTTGTATTTTTGTAAAGTATAGTTAACAAATTTAATTTATTTAGCTAAAATGAAAAGTAAATTTAACAAAAATATAATTCGCACACATTATCTCGAAAAAGTACGACCTTTTTTTAACCAACCCTTAATAAAAATTATTACCGGACAAAGGCGAGTTGGTAAAAGCCGTATCTTATTACAAATAAAAGAAGAATTGGAAAAATTAAATCCAATGGGCAACTTTATTTACATTGATAAAGAAAAATTTGATTTTGACACCATAACAGACTACAAAATTTTGATGCAATTTGTTTTGAATCAAAGCAATAGCGCAACGGCAAATTATCTGTTTATCGACGAAATTCAGGAAATTAAAGACTTTGAAAAAGCACTTCGGAGCTTACTTTCCGAAAATAATTTCGATATTTATTGCACTGGAAGCAACGCCCATCTTTTTTCGAGCAATTTAGCTACCTATTTGAGTGGCAGGCAAATAGAAATAGAAGTGAAAAGTTTGTCGTACAAAGAATTTTTAATATTTCATGATTTGTCGAACGAATCGCAAAGCCTCTCAATGTATTTGAAATATGGAGGTTTACCTTATTTGATGCACTTACCTAAAAACGATGAAGTTATCAACGACTATTTGGGTAATGTGCTATCTACAATTATGTATCGCGATGTTATTGGACGAAATCAGATTCGTGATGTTGCTTTTTTAAATAATTTAGTCAAATTTGCTGCCGACAATACCGGAAATTTATTTTCGGTACGCAATATTACAAATTATCTAAAATCGCAAAACAGCGTAAAATCAACATCGGTTGTGCATAATTATCTCAATTTACTTATTGATGCTAATCTGATAAAACGCTCGCCACGAATGGATATTCAAGGTTTAAAAATTTTTGAAACCGGCGAAAAATATTATTTTCAAGACATTGGTATCCGAAATTACATCATTGGTTATCGCCCACAAGATATTAACAAAATAATTGAAAATGTAGTTTTCAATCAGCTACAAAATTTGGATTATCAGGTATTTACAGGAAAATCGGCAGAGCGAGAAATTGATTTTATAGCCGAAAAAAAAAACGAAAGAGTTTATATACAGGTAGCTTATTTGCTCAATAGCGAAAAAGTTTTGGAGCGCGAGTTTGGCAACCTCAACCAAATTTCCGATCATTACCCAAAATATGTTATCAGCACCGACGAAATACTTTCAACTACTTCATACAAAGGTATAAAGCACTTGCGTTTGATTGATTTTTTGACAAATGGATTTTTATAAACGACTTTTTTTACAATTAATCGTTTATAAAAAACAACAATTCAAACAATGTAACAAATTTTAAAAACAAAAATATGAATGCACAAATAATAACTATTGGCGAAGAACTTTTGATAGGTCAAACCATCGATACCAATTCGGCTTGGATAGCCGAAGAGCTTAATTTACTGGGCATTAAGGTAACTAAAATTACTTCCATTTCCGACAAAAAAGAGCAAATTATCGAAACCTTGGACATCAATAGCAACGAAGCGAACTTGGTGATCATCACCGGAGGTTTAGGTCCTACAAATGATGATATTACCAAACATACGCTTGCCGAATATTTTGATTCTGAGCTAGTTCTAAATGAAGAGGTGCTCGAAGATGTGAAGCGAATTATAGGCGCAAGAGGAGCTAACATGTTGGAATTGAACATAAACCAAGCCATGGTGCCCGACAAATGCAAAGTGCTTCGCAACCCCAAAGGAACGGCTGCCGGAATGTGGTTCGAAAAAGGCGATTGTGTTATAATTTCGCTTCCCGGTGTGCCGTTTGAGATGAAAGCCATTTTGACCCAAGTTGGATTTCCTCAAATTCGCCAGAAATTTAAAACCCCGTTTATTCTTCACAAATCGGTTCACACAACCGGAATACCCGAATCGCAATTGGCTGATATTCTGAAAGATTGGGAAGCAAATTTGCCCGAAAAAGTAAATTTGGCTTACCTTCCATCACCCGGCGATATTAAATTGCGACTCGACATCAGCGGCGAAAACGAAGTCGAATTGCACGAAATTTTAGATGCCGAAATTGAAAAATTGCAGCATCTAATTCCCGATGCTATTTTTGGATACGACAACGATACGATTGAAGCAGTAGTGGGCAAATTGCTTTTAATTAATGGATTAACGATTAGCACCGCCGAAAGTTGCACCGGAGGCAGAATAGCAAATATACTTACAAGCATTTCCGGAAGCTCGCGCTACTACAAAGGAAGCGTGGTGGCGTATTCTAACGAAGTGAAGCAAGAACAATTAGATGTGAATGCCAGCGATTTGGAAAAGTATGGAGCTGTAAGTGAGCAAGTTGCACGCCAAATGGCAGAAGGAGTTTTGAAAAAATTAAAAACCGACATAGGAATTGCAACCACCGGAGTAGCCGGACCAACCGGAGGTTCGGAAGACAAACCTGTGGGCACAATTTGGATAGCTGTTGCCTCAAAAAAGCAAACTTTTGCCATTAAAAAGGTCTTTGGAAATTCAAGACTCAGAAATATTCAAAATTCTTCGTCGTTTGCATTGAATTTTTTGCGAAAATTATTAACAGAAAATCAACTCTAAAAATCAGAGCAAAAAAGTTATTAACATAGTTTATTTTATTGATAACAAAGTATTTAAATTATTTTTTTTGAAGGTTTTGAACACCAATAAAGTTTGAGGAAAATCAAATTTGAAAAAAAAAATGAAATTAAATAAAAAAATAGTACAAATATATTTGAAAAATAAAATAAAAATTGCGTTCTTTGCACTCCGTTTTAAAGAGAGTTCCAAATATTTAAGAAAAAATTGAAATGTCACAAATTTGTCAGATAACAGGAAAGAAAGCAATGATTGGGAACAACGTTTCTCACTCAAAAAGAAGAACAAAGAAAAAATTTAGTCCTAATTTAGTGGACAAAAGATTTTATCTTCCGGAAGAAGACAGATGGATTCGTATTAGAGTATCTACTCAAGCCATCAGAACTATCAACAAAAATGGGTTAAAAAACACATTGGAAGACGCAAAAGCTAAAGGTTTTATAACTAAGTATTAAAAAAAAATTAAGTGATTAAAAGTCATGGCAAAGAAAAAAGGAAATAGAGTACAAGTTATCTTAGAATGTACTGAACACAAAGCAACTGGCTTACCAGGTACTTCAAGATACATTTCTACTAAAAATAGAAAAAATACTACCGAAAGATTGGAATTAAAAAAATACAATCCAATTCTTAGGAAATATACTGTTCACAAAGAAATAAAATAAAACTGAAAGAAAATGGCTAAGAAAGTAGTAGCAACCCTTAAAAAGGTGGATAGCAAAGTAATGGTAAAAACATACAAATTAGTAAGAAACCCTAAAACAGGTGCTTACACGTACAAAACTGCCATTATCAACTCAGAAGAAGTTGCAGCACATTTTGCAAACAAAGAAAATTAATATTTGCTAAAATAATTGATTTTCGAGTGTGTAATGAATGATCAATTCAAAAATAACACACAAAAAAATATAAAAGCTTTCTTTTCACAAGAAGGCTTTTTATGTTTCTATACTTCAAACGGTTAGGTTTAGAACTTTTTCAAAGTTTTTTTTAACGTTGAAAAAGTTGCCGTTTAAAAGGAATATTTTTTAAGAATAGGCTTACAAACGAAATTCGTTAAAACAGATAAAAAAGATATGGCATTATTTGGTCTTTTTTCGAAAGAAAAAAAAGAAGTACTCGATAAAGGGTTGGAAAAAACAAAATCGAGTGTTTTTCAAAAACTTACAAAAGCAGTAGCTGGAAAATCCAAAATTGACGATGATTTTCTGGACGATTTGGAAGAAATTCTTATCAGCTCAGATGTAGGAGTGGAAACTACTTTGAAAATAATTCAACGTATCGAAAAACGTGTTTCTGTTGATAAGTATTTGAATTTGAATGAATTAAATTCTCTTTTAAAACAAGAAATAGGACTTCTTTTAGAAGAAAACAATTCAAAACTGCTTGAAAAAGCAGAATTGCCTGACACTAAGGGCTTTCCTTACGTTATTATGGTGGTAGGAGTAAATGGTGTAGGCAAAACTACAACCATTGGAAAACTTGCCTACCAATATAAATTGTTGGGAAAGAAAGTAATACTTGGAGCTGCCGACACATTTAGAGCAGCCGCCGTAGATCAACTTGTTATTTGGGCTGGGAGAGTAGGAGTGGAAATTGTAAAGCAAAATATGGGTTCTGACCCGGCGTCGGTTGCTTTTGATACCGTAAAATCTGCCGTTGCTCAAAATGCTGATGTTGTGATAATTGATACTGCCGGACGCTTGCACAACAAAGTGAATTTGATGAACGAGCTTACTAAAATTAAAAACGTAATGCAGAAAATTATCCCCAATGCTCCACATGAAATTTTACTGGTGCTTGATGGTTCTACCGGACAAAATGCTTTTGAACAAGCTAAACAGTTTATTAAAGCAACTGAGGTTAATGCCTTGGCACTTACAAAGTTAGATGGGACTGCAAAAGGTGGAGTAGTTATAGGAATTTCTGACCAATTCAAGATTCCGGTGAAGTATATTGGAGTAGGTGAACGAATGGAAGATTTGCAAATTTTTAATCGCACAGAGTTTGTCAATAGCTTATTTAGCTAAGTTTTTCAAACAAAATGAACGAATGAAAAAGTTATCAGATGACTAAAAAAGCAGCAAAATTTTTTAAAATTTTGCTGCTTTTTTTTATATCCTAAATTGTTTTAAAAACTTTGAAATTGAAATTTGTAATTATTTGATTTATAGTT
>DZBP01000222.1 GCA_022729915.1 Draconibacterium orientale
CTTCTTGCCTGCCTTCTTGCCTGCCTTCTTGCCTACCTTCTTGCCTACCTTCTTGCCTACCTTCTTGCCTACCTTCTTGCCTTCCTTCTTGCCTTCCTTCTTGCCTACCTTCCATTTTAAGGCGCATTGCGGTAGAAATAAATTTTTTGCCTGCTTTGGGTGATATTGTTCTCATTTTTTCAACAAGTTTTTGAGTTTCTAAATCTGTGGCAAAGTACAAATAGCTTATGATTGTTTCAAAAAACACTTCGCCTTGCTCTGTCTGTAATAACTGATTTATTCCAGAAAAAATTGTATCTATTTCTTGTAAAATTTTTTGCTCATTGTAAATATTTTTCATTATTAAAATACCCATTTGCAACTGCAAGCTATTGAAGAGTTTGCTTACTTGTTCATCGGTATAATGCGACATATCAATTAGTTGATAATCGAATGTAGGAATATATTTTTCTAAATTTTTGTCTAAACTTTTGAAATAGTTGGCAAAAGGCTTGTTAGACCATTTTTTCTCGCCATGATAAAAAACAATCGGTATTATTGGCGAAAGTTTTTGCTTTTGTTTTAACTGAATTTCCCAAATTTTTAGCATGTAGCCCAAAAGTTGCAAATGCGGAAATTTTTCGGGATAACTTTTATGCTCAAAAAGCAACGAAATTTTTATTTCTAATTTGCCATACTTGCAATTATAAACTAAATCGGAATAATTGGTTCGCAGTTTTGCATCAATGTATTCCGTTTTATCAAGTTCGAGGCTTTCAAAATCGATGTTCTCGGCTATTTCCGGTGGAAATGTTTTTTGAACAAACTCACTTACTTCTGCTTTTTGTGAGAAAAGCTGTTTGAAAAATCTATCGTGCGAATTGATTAAATTTTTATCCATGAATAGAGAAATGCCATTTTTCTTGCTTGCTAATTTAAGTGCAAATATATATATTTTTTGAAAAAAATGCAAATTGTTTTCAAATTTTAAAATTTTGTTTTTTTTTTTGATTCAATTTTTGTTTATTTGTTTTTTAAGAGAAATATATTTGTCTAAATCTATTTGTCTAAATCTATATAATATTTTGATAATAAATAAAATAGATAACAAATGAATATTTTTAATGAAAAGAATGGAAAAAAGTTTTGAAAATGAAAAAAGTATCTGTACTTTTGCGGCTCAAAAATTTTTTTAATATTAATAACAAAAAAAGATTTCAATATGAACAATTACGAAACTGTTTTCATTGCATCTCCCGTTTTATCTGATGTTCAGATAAAGGAAACAGTACAAAAGTTTAAGCAACTGATTGCTGACGCTCAAGGAACATTAGTTCACGAAGAAAATTGGGGGCTAAGAAAATTGGCTTATCCAATAAAAAACAGAGCTACTGGTTTTTATTATTTGTTTCAATACAAAGTAAACCCTGAGTTTATCCAAAAATACGAAAGAGCTTTCAAATATGATGAGCAAATTTTACGCTTTTTGACTGTACGTTTAGAGAAATATTCTCTTCAATATGCTGAAAAAAGAGCTAATCTAAAAAAAGAAGCAAACAGCACCGAAGCTGAAAAAACAGAAACTGTTAACTAAACAAGGAGGATAAAAAATGTCAACAAATCAATCAGAAATCAGATACTTAACACCTCCTACAGTAGAGGTTAAAAAGAAAAAATACTGTCGTTTCAAAAAGAATAAAATCAAATACATTGATTATAAAGATCCTGAATTTTTGAAAAAATTCTTAAACGAACAAGGCAAAATTTTACCTCGTCGCATCACCGGAACTTCTTTAAAATATCAAAGAAAATTGTCGGTAGCTGTAAAACGTTCACGTCATTTGGCTTTATTGCCTTACGTAACCGATTTAATGAGCTAGTTTTAAAGAGTTTGTTCAACGCAAACGCATTAAATTGCTAAAATTTTGGGCTGAAATTTTTTTTCAATTAACGAAAAACAAAAATTATTCAGCAAATAAAAAGAATTTTTTAAAAATAGGTTTTATACCTGAAAAATTTAGGAAAAATGGAAGTTATATTAAAGCAAGACGTAGCTAATTTAGGTTATGCTAGCGATGTGGTGAAAGTAAAAAATGGTTACGGAAGAAACTATTTAATACCACAAGGTTACGCAATTTTGGCTACTCCTTCGGCTGTAAAAGTAAATGCCGAAAACAAAAAGCAAAGAGCACATAAAGAAGAAAAAATTAAATCGAATGCTCTTGAAATGGCTGCTCAACTACAAGGCAAAGAAATAATTATAGGTGCTAAAACGAGTACGACTGGTAAAATTTTCGGCTCGGTAAATAGTATTCAACTTGCTGAAGCTATTAATAAAAAAGGATTTGAAATTGACAGAAAACAAATTACATTCAAAGAAGATCATATTAAAGAAGTGGGCAAATACACTGCTATAATTAAACTTCACAGAGATGTTAAAGTTGAAGTTGCTTTTGAAGTAGTTTCAGAATAAAAAAAATAGGATAGCAATATCCAAAAATTTCTAATATTTATTAACAAATATTGGAACAAAATTAAAACGGACTAAGCACTCTTTGGAAGGAGTGCTTTTTTTTTGCCTTTTTATGATATTAAAGAAAGTATTGTAATGCGATATTTTTTACAAAAAAAAAGTGTTTATTTAAATTTTAAATAAACACTTTTTAATTTTTAGAGTTAGCTATTAATCTACTTCAATTTAATTATTTGATAAACAGTTTAGTCGTTAGTAATAAATACTTTTTGTGTCATTGTATTTTTGTCTGAAACCACTTTTACTAAATAATTTCCGGCTGCTTGATTGAGTGCAAATTCGCTTATACCTTGTTTAGTTATGTTCGATTCAAAAACTTTTGTTCCTGTTATAGAGTAAATTTGAACGTTTGTATTTGCCGAAAGTTCGTTTACCGAAACATAAACATTGTTTTTGTGAGCATAAATTTTGAAATTGTCGTTTGCACTCACATCGTTAATGCCTACAGTAGTGTTGTACAATAATTGGAAACGAGCTGCTGATTCTGTTGATAACCATTCAAATTGATATGTTTTAACGGTTCTAAAGTCTGTGATTGTACCGGTTTTTAAATCCTTCAAGTGGAAATATTTGTCGGTAAAAGTAAACTCATCAACGTTTATTGTATAAGTACCGCTAACAGCTGATTTGAAATTGAGCGCAATCGTTTTAGTTGTTTGATTATCAATAGGATTTGGCGTAACATTAATTGCTAATTCTTCGTTGTTGCTTCCTAAAGTATAAAGTTGCGGCACGTTGGCATTGAATGTAAAATACTTGAATACATCTAAACCCTCGTCGTATGCCATCGTAGCTGTTGCGTCCAATCGTATCATTATTTGGTCTGAGTAATTTGCATTACTAACACTTAGCTTCATACCTTCCTCGCTTGTTTTATAAGGAGTTTTGGTAACTAATCCCAAAATATTGTGAATAATATTGTCGGGGCTAATGCTAATATTGGGTTCTACACTGGTAGGAAGGGCTTTTACGAAGAAACCTTCCGAAGCGTCGATGTATTGGTCTGCACCATTCAAACTGTATCCTCCTCTTTGATAAATATCAATGTTTTGAGTTTTATCGTTGTATGTATAAACAGCTGATTCTAATGTATTTGTATAAACACTTTCCCAGTCAATAGCAGCAGTAAACGGGTTTCCAACCAAATTAAAACCTCGCATGTTGATGTTGTGGAGGAGCGTATTTTTCAAGGTTACATTTTGTAGCCCAACGTTGCTAGTACCTTCAAACTGAATTGTTTGGTTGGTAGGGAACATAACTTTAAATCCTTGCACTGGGTTTAGTATATTTATAAGCGGAAAATTACTCCATTGTGCTAGTACTTCGCCCCAGCTTTTTAGCTCAGAGTTGTTGAAAACATCGGCAAGGCTTCCTTTTACAGGTGGTGAAATTAATCGAATTGTATTTGCTGTAAACTCTTGGAAACAAATTATATTTCCGTTCATAACTCCAGCATGGTCTATAACCGAACTATTTTCTTTGGTTTCAATTATAGAAACGTTCGTATTGCTTGGCAGAATGATGTCGGCTCCTGAATTAAAGGTTAATGCCATATCTTTTCCAATATTTATAAAAGCAAGGTTTGATGTATTTGAACTTTCTACAAATTCTAAAATGCCATTACCAAAAACGGTCATATCGGGAGTTGCTTTGCTCGATTTTTTTTCTACATCTTGCTCTATTACAATTCCTCCACTGCTAAGTTTTCCATTTCCATTGCCTTTTTTAGCATTTCCAACATTCAAAATACCACCTGCAACTTGTATCGAAGGTGCTGACAAAATACCTGTTATCACATTAGGCTCTATGGTTAGTATTCCACCTTCGCCTATCAAAACGCTAGCAGAATTACTTGATGTAGTCGAAATTTTTTCTACATCTTGCTCAATTACCACATTTCCGCCCGAAATATTCAATTTGCCTGTTGTTGCTTTTGATTTTTTTTCTACATCTTGTTCTATTACAATGCTTCCGCCACTTCCTATGGTTAGTGCTGCAAGTCCTTTTCCTTTTTCTACATCTTGCTCTATTACAACTTCACCACCCGAACCAATTTTTAGATTTGGATTTGTATTAAATTTTGCATCTTTTCCATACCCGTAATAGGATTTTAAAATCATTTCGCCACCGTTTCCAATTTGAATTAGAGCTGTATTAATTGAATTTGGGTCGGTTTCTTCTACAATAACATCACCACTACGCACTATTAATTCTGATGGATTTGATTTGGTTCCTTTCTCAACGTCTTGTTCTATTATTACTCTACCACCAGAACCTACAGTAATTCCTTTTTTATTGTTGGTTGAACCTTTTTCGACAT
>DZBP01000223.1 GCA_022729915.1 Draconibacterium orientale
GTTCAATTAATTTTAACAATTGGAAAAGCCCGAACTTATGATAAATTTTTACCGCTTAATGCTAAGATTATATGTTAATTTGGTTCACTTTATATTCAAGCTATTTAACAATTTAATTATTTAACAATAAAAAAAAGATGCTTATCTTTGCAACCAATTTTACAAATAATTTTTAATGGGTATGAAAATAGTATTTGCAACCAACAACGCCAACAAATTGCGCGAAATAAACCAAATTTTGGCAGGCAAAATAGAAATAATAGGCTTAAACGCTATCGGTTGCCACGAGGATATTCCCGAAGAAGAACCCACCATAGAAGGCAATGCACGCGCCAAAAGCCTCTATGTATATGAGCATTACAAGCACAATTCCTTTGCCGACGACACCGGACTCGAAGTGGAAGCCTTAGACGGTCGCCCCGGAGTTATTTCGGCACGCTACGCCGGAGAAGGTAAGGACATGAAAGAAAACATCAAAAAAGTACTCGCCGAAATGCAAGGCATTGAGAATAGGCGTGCACGTTTTAAAACCGTTATTTCGCTCATGATTGACGGACACGAAACACAATTTGAAGGCATCATCGAAGGCGAACTATTGGAAAGTGAAGTAGGAGAGGGCGGTTTTGGTTACGACCCCATTTTCAAACCCTTCGGCTACGACCAAACCTTTGCACAAATGCAATCAGAGCTGAAAAACAAAATCAGCCACAGAGCCATTGCAATGAATAAATTAATAGATTTTTTGCTAAAATATTAATTTATTCTACTTTTGCAAACCTTTTTTTTTTAATTAAGAGGTTTTTTATTGATACGATGACTCCTAAGTCATCGTATCAATTGAAACTTAACGCTAATCTCGAGTGCTTAAAATATAAAACAATGCAAATAGATAGTTTACATATCGAAAATTTTAGACCATTTAAAGATTTATTAATTAAGTTTAATTCAAATCTTAATGTTATAATTGGTTTAAATGGCGCAGGTAAAACGGCTATTCTTGATAGTATTGCATTGGTATTTGTACCCTTTATTGCAAAATTGACCACCAACAAATGGCACTCAAACATAAAAAAATTAAATACCAAAGAAACCGATATTCATTACAACTCAAATGAATTTTTAATTAAATTTTCGGTAATTAATAATTCAAATACATTTTTTAATTGGCAGATAGGAAAAAGAATACAGCCATTTAAAAGTTTAAGTAATTTTGACAGTTTATTAACTTTTATCGGGCAAATAGAAAAGAACTTAGACGAAAATCAAGCTGCTAATTTGCCTATTATTGCTTATTACTCAACTTCTCGCATCGACTTTGACTTAAATTTTATAAAACCATTTAAAAATACGGTATTAAAATTTAATCAATTAAGTATTTATGAAAATGCGTTATTGGCTGGAATGGATAGTTTTAACGATTTTCTGAAATGGTTTGCCGAAGAAGAATGGTATGAAGACAAAATTCGATTGGACAAAGATACAAATTATAAAAATCCGAAATTACAAACCATTAGAACGGCGGTTGAAGTTTTTTTAAGCTCGTTTGAAGTAAATCGTACAGATTTTAAAAATTTGAGAATTAAGAAAGAACGCAGCACTAACGGAAATTCAATCGTAACTTCATTAATTATTTCAAAAAACGACATAGATTTTCAATTAGAACAACTATCTTCCGGAGAAAAGATGATGCTTATGTTAGTGGTAGATATAGCACGAAGGCTCTCTATTGCTAATCCTTCATTGGAAAATCCATTAGTAGGAAACGGAATTGTTCTTATTGATGAAATCGATTTACACCTTCATCCGCAGTGGCAGCGTGAAATTATTCCGGCAATTACAAAAACATTTCCAAATTGTCAATTTATTATAACTACGCATTCGCCACAAGTATTGAGCCGTGTAAAAAAAGAGCATATTTTTATTATCGAAGACGATAAAATTGTTGCAAATCCGCCCAATACGTATGGAAAAGATTCAAATTCTATTTTATATGAAATATTTAATACATTAGAACGACCAAAACATATTCAAGATAAACTTGATAAATGTTATAAATGGATAGAAACGGAAAAATTTGAAAAAGCAAAAGAAGTTTTATCCGATTTAAGAACTGTACTTGATGACGAGGATAGTGATATTATAAAAATTAAAGCACTTTTAACATTTTACGAGCAATGAAATATATTGTTAAAAGAGCTGAAAATCAACCTTTGTCATTTATTCGGCACAAGAAAAAGTCCAGCCATAGTTATAAAAACTATGCAGAGAAGGACGATTTGCGAGAAGCTTTACTGAAAGAACAGGAATTTCTCTGTTGTTATTGTATGCGAAGAATACAAACGGCAACAGAAGATAAAATGAAAATAGAACATTTTAAGCCGTTTAGCGTTTATAATGGGAAAAATGGAAATCCTGATTTGACCTTGGAATATTCAAATTTATTTGCAAGTTGCAAAGGCGATGAAAAACGTGCTAAACATCTTCAACATTGCGATAAAACAAAAGAAAACAAGGAGATTAAGCTAAATCCTACGGATAAATCATTAATGGATTTGATTAAATTTACTCCTAGTGGAATTATTTTGACAGACAATGAGGAATTGGATAATGAAATTGATAACATTCTTAAATTAAATATTCAACCATTAAAAAATGGGAGAAAAGAAATTTGGGAAAGTTTAGAACAAGTTCTTAAAAAGGAATTTGGAAATAAAACCGTTACAAAAGGATTTCTAAATAACAAAATTAGGGTTTGGAAAACCAAAAGTTCACAAGGAATGTCAAAAGAATATTGCCAAGTTGCAATTTACTTTTTAACCAAAAGACTTGCAAAAGCTCAATGAACGTGAGGAATATAGCAATAAATAAAGTGAAAATATGGAAACTAAAATAATAAATCAAAAAGAAGCAATTGAATTTCTTAATTTAGGTCAAGATATTTCTGGTTATAAAATTGTTTTAAATGAAGATAAAATTGAAGCATTACAGGCAATTCTTCTTGGGAAAAATAATATTTATGTTCCGGAAGAACTTATTTATTATGACGACGATGCAATAGATTTTTCCGACGACCCCGATATTACGAACCAAGATATAGAAAGCGGTAAAAT
The DNA here is from genome assembly GCA_022729915.1 of Draconibacterium orientale. Classification (GTDB taxonomy): domain Bacteria; phylum Bacteroidota; class Bacteroidia; order Bacteroidales; family JAIFNL01; genus JAIFNL01. The sequence goes on from DZBP01000223.1 coordinate 3,111, forward strand.
AGTTTGGAATGTAAAGACCTCTTTGCCTCTGGATAAGGAAATTAAAGATTGGATTGTAAATGAAAATGTTGATATCAACAGCCTTTTAGTTAAATTAGTGCGTAATTTCTACGAAACAATAAAAGATATTCCGAAAAGAGCAGCATTTTGAAAAAAGAAAATAAATAAAACAAAATAAAGAACTGTTAATTATATACAATTAATCGTTAAACATTAATCGTTAAACATTAAAGAACAAATGTCAGAAGATATTTTTAAAAAAATAATAGCTCACTCAAAAGAATACGGATTTATTTTTCAGTCGAGCGAAATATACGACGGACTTTCAGCCGTTTACGATTACGGACAAAATGGAAGTGAGTTAAAAAACAACATCAAACGTTATTGGTGGGACGCCATGGTGCGCCTCAACGAAAACATTGTGGGCATCGATGCAGCTATCTTTATGCACCCAACTACTTGGAAAGCATCGGGACACGTGGGCGCATTCAACGACCCATTGATTGACAACAAAGACTCAAAGAAACGCTATCGCGCTGATGTTCTTATCGAAGAGCATTTAGCCAAAATAGAAGCCAAAATAGACAAAGAAGTGGAAAAAGCCGCTAAAAAATACGGCGAATCTTTCAACGAAGCTGAGTTTAAAAGCACCAACGGCAGAGTATTAGAAAATCAAACAAAAATTGATGCCATCAAAAAACGTTTTGTTGATGCGCTTAATGCCAACGATTTAGACGCCGTGCGACAAGTAATTATCGACAACGAAATTGTTTGCCCCGTTTCAGGAACAAAAAACTGGACAGAAGTGCGTCAGTTTAACTTAATGTTCGACACTAAGTTAGGTTCTGTTACCGACGATGCTAATACTATTTATTTACGTCCCGAAACTGCACAAGGTATTTTCGTAAATTACCTCAACGTGCAAAAAACCGGACGCATGAAAATTCCTTTTGGCATCGCTCAAATAGGTAAAGCATTTAGAAACGAGATTGTTGCACGACAATTCATTTTCCGTATGCGAGAGTTTGAACAAATGGAAATGCAATTCTTTGTAAAACCCGGCACCGAAATGGAATGGTTCGAACAATGGAAACAAACTCGCATCAAATGGCACAAAACTTTGGGCTTAGGTGCTGAAAACTATCGTTTCCACAACCACGACAAATTGGCACATTACGCCAATGCCGCAACCGATATTGAATTTCGTTTCCCGATTGGTTTCAAAGAATTAGAAGGCATTCACTCACGCACCGACTTCGATTTGAGCCAACATCAAGAATTTTCGGGTAAAAAATTGCAATATTTCGATTCTGTTGAAAACAAATCGTATGTTCCTTACGTAATCGAAACTTCCATCGGATTAGACCGAATGTTTTTAGCTGTACTTTCAAGCTCTTTCCAAGAAGAAGAAATAGCCAAAGAAGACGGAACAAAAGACAGCCGAGTGGTTTTGCGTATTCCTCCGGCACTTGCGCCAGTTAAATTAGCCATTTTCCCATTGGTTAAAAAAGATGGACTTCCCGAAAAAGCAATTGAAATTTTCAATACGTTGAAATACGATTTCAATTGTCAGTACGAAGAAAAAGATACCATTGGCAAGCGTTACCGCCGCCAAGATGCCATCGGAACGCCTTATTGCATCACCATCGACCACGAAACCTTGACCGACAACAAAGTTACCATTCGCGATAGAGA
>DZBP01000224.1 GCA_022729915.1 Draconibacterium orientale
CCAATGAATGCAATCCACTTTTCGTTGTTGTTGCTAAAACGAACAATATCAGCTTCTAACGACTTTGGACGTTTCTTTACCCTTTCGGTAGTTTCCGTTTTTTCTTCTTTCTTATTGGAAATCAACACGCCATCGCGCGAGCCGTCTCTGTAAACGGTAGTGCCCTTGCACCCGTATTTCCAAGCGGTAATGTAAAGTTCGCCCACAAGTTCTTGACTAGCGTGGTTTGGCAAATTAACGGTAACACTAATGGAATGGTCAACCCATTTTTGAACAGCACCTTGCATCTTTACTTTTTGCAACCAATCCACATCATTGGAAGTAGCTTTGTAGTAAGGCGATTTCTTAACCAACTCATCTATCTGTTCGCTCGATGAGAATTTGAGTTGCGTGCTATCGTAGCCGTTTACTTCCATCCATTTAATAAAATTGTGGTGGAAAACGTTGTATTCTTCCCAAGAGTCGCCTACTTCGTCAGTGAAAGTAATGTTCACATCGTTATCGTTCGGATTTACTTTTCTTCTTCTTCTATAAACCGGCATAAAAACAGGTTCGATGCCCGAAGTGGTTTGAGTCATAAGGCTGGTAGTTCCGGTAGGTGCAATGGTAAGAAGCGCAATGTTGCGTCTGCCGTATTGATCCATTTCGTCGTAGAGTTTTGGGTCGGCGTTCTTGATGCGCAAAATAAATGGATTGTCCTTTTCTTTTTGAGTGTTGTAAATAGCAAATGCACCACGTTCTTTTGCCATTTTCACTGACGAACGATAAGCTTCGATGGCTAGAGTTTTGTGTACTTCCACCGAAAAATCGATACTTTGGTCGCTTCCGTAGCGCAAACCTAAGGCAGCAAGCATATCGCCTTCGGCAGTAATGCCAACTCCGGTGCGGCGTCCGTCTTTTGCTTTGCGTTGAATGTTGTGCCAAAGTTCACGCTCAACACGTTTTACCTCTGCCGATTCGGGGTCGGCATCTATTTTTTGAATGATGGCATCAATTTTCTCAAGTTCAAGGTCGATAATATCGTCCATAATGCGCTGAGCATAGCCTACATGTTGTTTGAAAAGCTCAAAATTGAACTTAGCTTTGTCGGTAAACGGATTTTCTACATACGAAAGTAAGTTTACAGCCAACAATCGGCAACTATCGTGCGGACAAAGCGGAATTTCGCCACAAGGATTGGTCGAAACCGTGCGATAACCTTCATCGGCATACGAATCGGGCACCGACTCTTTGATTACTGTGTCCCAAAACAAAATACCGGGCTCAGCCGATTTCCAAGCATTGTGAACTATTTTTTCCCAAAGCTTGTACGCATCAATTTCTTTAACCACCACAGGATTTTTAGAATCGACAGGGAATTGCTGAATATATTTTTTGCGCTCGATAACGGCACGCATAAAGTCGTCGTCAATTTTAACCGAAATATTTGCACCCGTTACTTTATTTTGTTCAAGCTTGGCATCAATAAACTTTTCTGCATCGGGGTGTTTTATCGAAATGCTCAACATTAAGGCTCCTCGTCTTCCATCTTGAGCTACTTCTCGCGTGGAATTAGAATAACGCTCCATAAAAGGCACTATTCCGGTAGAAGTTAGCGCACTATTATAAACAGGGCTTCCGGCAGGGCGAATGTGCGAAAGGTCGTGTCCTACACCTCCACGGCGTTTCATCAATTGAACTTGCTCTTGGTCGGCTTTCATAATTCCACCATAAGAGTCAGCAGGTTTTTCTTCACCTATCACAAAACAATTTGAAAGCGAAGCAACTTGGTGTACATTTCCTATTCCGGTCATAGGACTTCCGGCTGGCACAATGTATTTAAACTTATGAAGTAGCTCAAAAATTTGCTGCTCGCTCATTGGGTTGGCATACTTATTTTCGATGCGTGCTATTTCCTTAGCTAAACGCCAATGCATGTGGTCGGGAGTTTGTTCGTAAATGTTGCCAAACGAATCTTTTAGCGCATATTTGTTTACCCAAACTCTAGCAGCTAATTCGTCGCCTTCGAAATATTCCAAAGACTTTTTGTAAGCCTCATCGAAAGAGTAAATCTTTGTAGCTGTTTTATGTGATGTTTTTGGGTTGGAAGTCATTGTGTCGAAATACATTCTTGTTTTTTTATAAATATAATTATTCTAGTTTTTTTTCATTTTTTAGCTCAACCAAAGGCACTTGTAGTTGTTTGGTTAGACTTCTTTTTTTAATTGTTATGTGTGATTTTAAACATTCACCGTTCAAATTTACTTAAATATACTTTGAATAAAAAAAACCGACTACTTAAATAACAACATTTAATTGTTGAAAACTTTTTTTAACAATGCTAACGAAATGTAAATCAAAGAAAAAAAAATATCGATTTTGTTAATAAAAATGCAAAATTGATAGAGCAAACACCAATAATCTATTTTTGTGGCTTTTCGTTGATTTTCAAAATAATACACCAAATTATTTAAAAATAAAGAGTTTTTTTTTACCAAAATATTTTAGTGAATACGCCAATAAGTTAATGTGTGAATGGAATAATGCATAAATGGATTAATTTACGAAATAGTGTTAGAAGGGGTAGTATATAATCGTGTTTAAATTAATTATTTAGATTAAATTTATTGAATGAATAGCTTTATGAGATTCAAATTTTTATTTTTCACGCAAAGAATTAATGGAAAAATTCAATTTTGGAAATAGTATTTCAATTTTTTTTATGAAAGTACGCTCAAATGTTGTTTCATTTTTTCTAATAAAACTTCGAGTTTGAAAGGTTTGCTAATGTAATCGTTCATTCCGGCAGCAAGGCAACTTTCTCTGTCGCCATGCAAAGCGTTGGCAGTGATGGCAATGATAGGAATTTGGGTTTGACCGTTTTTTTCGGCTTTGCGAATGCGCATCGAAGCTTCAAGCCCGTCCATTACAGGCATTTGAATATCCATCAAAACAATATCGAAATCGGTAGCTGTCATTAAATTGAGAGCTTCTTGCCCATTGTTGGCAATGGCTATTTCGTGTACAAGCTTTTTAAGGCTAAGCACCATTATTTTTTGGTTTATCAAGTTGTCTTCTACAATTAAAACAACTGCTTCGTTAAGGTTTTCTACTTTTTTGTCTTTAAATCTTAGACTTTTAGGTTTGTTGTTGTCTTCGGCTGGTTTAGGCACTTGCTTTGTTTTGTAAAGCTCCAAAGTAAACGAAAAAAGCGTTTGGAATGGATTAACCAAAACATTCAAACTGCCTTTGTTGCTTTCTATAAGAGCACGCGTAATGATGTAATTAACATTTTCGTCACTTTTGTTTTTATTGTTGAGGTCGTCAATTTTTACATTTAAAGGCGTATCGGTGCTAAATTCAAAGGCAACGGTGTATTTGTCTTCCATTTCCTTTCCAATATCAATCTTTAGCCCAAGCACTATTTGCTTTATTTCTTTTGGATAATGCGACACAAAAAACTCAATGGTATTGAGCAATATTTGCTTTATTTTTACAGGCTGTCCTAAAAATTCTTTCGGCAATTTGTCGGTGTATTCCGTTTTGAATTGAATTTTTTGAAAACTATCGAGCGAATAAAGCTTCAACGTGTTATTTATTGTTTCGGTTAAGTCAAAAGCATATTCGTCGTATTCTTGTATGTTTATTTTATTGTTAGAAAATCCACCAATGTTATTCACTACACTCACTAAATTATTCGATGAGGCTTTGAGAGTGTTCAATAAATCAGCCTGTTCGGGGTTTAATCTGCTTTTTGAAAAATAGTCAATGATTCCGTTAATATTATTTAAAGGAGTTCTTATTTGATAGGAAAGCGACGATATAAAATCGTTTTTTTCTTTTATCTGCTTTTGTGCTAAGTCGAGCTTTTCGGTTAATTGTTTTATATGTAATTTTTTAATAGCTACATACATGTAAATAGTAACAGCAACCACTATGTACATGCTAATAACACCAAAAATAAAGTTATGAGGTAATTGAACAAGAAAAGGAGCTTGTAAAAAATAAAAAAGAGACAAAATACCCAAAGCAATTAGACTCCATAAGCCTCCTTTTTTTGCCGAAAGCATTGTAATAGCTAAAAATGGTAAAGCTACAAAACTTCCTGATGCTAAAAAAATGTATTTTTCTTGTGAAATTCCGATTAAAATGAGACAAAGAATGTACGAAAGCTGTAAATAGGTTATGAGATGAATTTTTTTTGTCGATTGAAAAATAAATAAATTGGCTAAGCTAAGCGAAATGAAAATCAAACCGGTAATACCGTTTTCTATTTCATTTTGTATGAAAAGATAAATATCTAATGCTGCAATAATCAATACAAAACTAAACAGAACTGCATAAAAAAAAGCAATTTTGCTGGCAAAAGCATTGTCTTGGCTATTTGCACTCAAATATAATTTATTTATTATTTTTTCCAATTTCCTGAGTCTTATTTGTCTAAAATATGTTGTTAATCAAATTTAATTGTATATTTTACTTTGCTGGGTGCTTAATAAAAAATATATATTAGTTTGTTTTATTTTTTTTATATGCTTAAAAACGGTTTTAGACCTTTTGTTTTTGTTAAAAAAAAGAACTTTTTTCAATATCTTAGATATTAAATAATTTCCAATCAGATAGTAAAACAAATACTATTATTTGGGTTGCTTACTTAATCCAAATTTTAAATTACAAAATTAAAAAAATATTTAAAAAAACAAGTGATTGTTATATTTATTTTTTTTTGTAAAAAGATAAAACATTAAAAAAAATGCAAAGAGAGAAGGATTTAGAGTGAAGGTATAATTAAGAATTAGAAAAAGTACTCCCAGCAAG
>DZBP01000052.1:0-11899 GCA_022729915.1 Draconibacterium orientale
CTATTTTATTCGAAACTTCTTAGCTATTAATTAGCGACTTACGTTAATAAAAAGCAGAAGAACTTTTCTAAGAGTACTTAAATCTTAAAACCAATCACAAGCACATCGTCTATTTGAGCTTGTTCGCCTTTCCAGTCCTTAAAGGTTTTGAAAAGTATCTCCTTTTGCTCGTCCATTGGCTTTTGATGTATTTCGAGAAGAAGACTATAAAAATTCTTCTTCATAAATTTCCTGCCTTTTTCACCTCCAAATTGGTCTAAATAACCATCAGAAAAAATATAAAAAACGGTTGGCGTATCGAGTGCAAGTTTGTGCGAAACAAATTTGCGCTCCTCTTCTCTTTGCAAGCCTCCTACTGGATTTTTATCTCCTTTGATTTCAAATAGTTCACCATTTCTAATGTAAACAAGAGGGTTTTTGGCGCCTGCAAAATCTAATACCATATTATTTTTATCTATCAGACACAATGCCACGTCCATACCGTCTCTATTATCGGTTGTATCTTGACGCAAAGCGCCTCTAACGCTTTCGTGCAAGTGGTTCAAAATATTAGCGGCACTTTTGGTAAATCCCATGCTCGTAATTTCATTGAGCAAATTAAAACCAATAAGCGACATGAATGAGCCCGGAACTCCATGTCCAGTACAATCTACTGCTGCCAAAATCAGTTTTTTATTCTTTAAATCATTTTCTTCTGGCTTTTCGCCGATGGCTTCGAGCAAATATCTAGTTATTTTTGCCATGCTTCCAATCTCTTTGAACCAAAAAAAGTCGCCACTTACTTTTTCTCTCGGTCGCAGAAATATAAAAGATTCTGGTAAATATACTTTCAATGCATCTTCGCTTCGAAGCATTGCTTTTTGAATTCGTTGAGCGTAGTTTATACTGTTGTTAATGTCCAAATTCTGCTTTTTAATTTGTTCAAAAGCACTTTCGAGCATTTCTGTTTTTTTCTCAATATCGTTTTTTTGCTGTTTAATTTCCTTATTTCTTGCAGCAATAGCTGCATTTTGCATGGCTAACACATTCTTAGCTTTTTTGAGCTTTCGCATGTTATTCAAAATTAGCGTTACAAAAATAAGTACTAAAATTAAACCGAAAATAATAAAATTTCTAATAATAGCCGATTTTTGAAGTTGGGCTTCTTTTTGCTTCAAAACAGCTTCTTTCAGTAATCTATCCTTATTAAGATTTTCGATTTTTTCTTCTTTTTCTTTATTAAGTCTTTCGGCAAAAGATAACGAATCCTTAGTGCTCGAAAGTAAACTATTTTGCTCTAACAATTCGGCTTGCTTAGCTTGCACAAGCGAGTCAGCCTTAGAAATCTTAAAATTAGCATTTTGAACAGTTTGCTTCTCTTTTTGTGCGAGTTCGTCGAGCTGAACTTTTTGGTTGTAAGTAGAAAAATTGCTAAAAGCCTCTTGCGATTTTTCATGTTGTCCCAAAGCTTTGTAATTGCTTGTATAAATTTCAAAGCAATTGCGCATAAGTCTAGCATCATTCAATCCGGAAGCAATATCGAGAGCTTCATCTAAATATTTATTAGATTCGGCATGTTTTTTCTGATTCTCTAGGTAACCCGCAATTTCGATTAATCCGGCACAAATATCGGATTTTTTACCAATTTGTTTTCTAACAGCCAAGCTTTTTTTGGCATATTCAATAGCTTGTGCGAGTTGTTTATTGTCGGCATAGATTGCTGCAATATTTGCATAAGCTGATTTTACACCGGCTTTGTTATTTACAAGGTCGTTGTATTTAGCTCCTTCGAGAAAATAAAAAATTGCAGAATCCTTTTTGTTCAAATCCGAATAAGCAAAAGCAATTTTATTGAGATAAAAAGCAGCTTTATTGTTATCATTGGCTTGAACACATCGTCTAAATTCCTTTCTATTTTGCTCAATATCAGAACCTTGAGCCAACAAGAAAGAAGAAATTAACAGAAAAAAACTGAATGCAATATACTTTTTGAAAGACAAATCCACTTTTATATATAGTTAAAAAATTAAATTTTTAATAATATTTAAACATAAGTTAATTACATAAAAAGTAAAAGGACATATTTTTTTTTATGAATAATCCATTTACATTATGGAAACAAATATACGAAAAAAAAAAATCTATAATAAAAAAAAACAACAAATATTATTTTAATTTTAGAAATAAAAATTCAATTTAAAAAAATCCTAATTTAAAATACACAAAATCAAACATTTAAAACTACAGAAATCTAAAAAGTAGTTTTTTTTCCTAATGTGAATAATTTATTGAAAGAATGTTTTATTTTTGTAATTTACAGTTAAAACTAAAAAACTAAAAGTATGTTCTATCTGAAAAATGCAACTTACATTGATTTTGAGAACTTAGAAATCAAAAAAGCACATATTTTGATAAACGAAGGTGCTAACGCTGAGATGGAATTTGTAACTTCGATTCCTGAAGGAAGCCAAGTTATTGACGTAGAGGGGAAAATAGTAACAAAATCGTTTGCATGCGGTCATCACCATGCCTATTCAGCTTTAGCAAGAGGCATGGGTGCACCCAAAAAAACACCTGAAAACTTTCATGAAATTTTAAAATACATTTGGTGGACTTTAGACAAATCGCTCGATAAAGACATGATAAGAGCCAGCGCACTAGCTACCGCAATAGCTTCGGCAAAAGCAGGTGTTACTTATGTTATTGATCATCATGCCTCACCTTATGCTATAAAGTCTTCACTTTCAATACTTTCAGATGCTTTTGATGAAGTAGGAGTTTCGCATTTGCTTTGCTATGAAATTTCTGACCGCGATGGTTTAGATATTGCCCAATCTGGCTTAGAAGAAACCGAACATTATTTACAAAAAAAAGAAGGTTTGGTTGGCTTACATGCTTCATTTACAGTAGGAAACGACACATTAAAAAAAGCAGTTCAGATTGCATCTAAATTTAACTCAGGAATACATGTGCATGCAGCAGAAGACCTTTATGATCAAGAGTTTACAAAGCAAACCTATCAAAAAAGAGTGATAGAACGTTTCAACGACTTTGGTGTTCTCGATTTTGAGAAAACAATACTTGCTCATTGTCTTCATTTGTCTGATAATGAAAGAAATATACTTTCAAAATCAAAAGCTTGGGTTGCCGAAAATATAGAAAGCAATTTGAACAATAAAGTTGGTTTCTTTAATGCAAAAGGATTTGAAAATAAAGTAATTTTAGGAACTGACGGAATGCACTCCGATATGTTGAGAAGTGCCAAGGCAGCATTTTTTGTTGGGCAGAGTTTTGATACAATTAATTATCCTTCAGCATATTATAGATTCAGAAATGTACATAATTATTTGAAAAAAAATAACTTTTCCGGCGATAGTTCAAATAATTTAGTTGTAGTAGATTACCCAAGTCCAACTCCTTTATTTTCAGATAATTTCTTAGGTCATTTTATTTTTGGTTTCGATTCAAGCCAAGTTCGCCATGTAATTTCATCGGGAAAAATAATTGTTAAAGATTTCCAAATTCAAACAGTAGATGAAAAAGAAATATGGCAATTTACAAAAACAGAAGCTAAAAAATTATGGCAAAAAATGAATGAATAGCTAAAATCAAAATAATTTGAAAAAAAATAAATAGTTAAGATAAAATTAAAACAAAACTCAAATAGATTAAAATTATGATAGAATGGATAGGTTATATTGCCTCAATTGTTATTGCAATATCAATGTTAATGAGTTCTTTATTAAAATTAAGATGGATAAATTTGTTTGGCGCAGCTTTATTTTCAGCGTATGGATTTATCATTGGAGCAATTCCGGTAGGACTTCTCAATGGCTTCATAGTAGCCATCGACGTTTATTATTTAACCAAAATGTACTCCAAAAAAGAATATTTTAAGGTATTGGAAGTGAGAGCAGACAATAAATATCTCCTCGAATTTTTAAATTATTACAACGATGATATTCTAAGATATTTTCCGGAATTTAATTACAAACCAGAAATTAACAAATTGAGTTTCTTTATATTACGCAATATGTCGGTGGCAGGTATAGTTCTAGCAAGAGAACTAAACTCTGAAGAATTAATAATAGGTTTGGATTATACAATATCAGAATATCGCGATTTTAAAGTAGGAAAGTATGTTTACAAAGAAAATGCTAAATACTTCACAAACAGAGGTTATAAAACATTGTTCAGTAAAATGCACAACAAAACTCACATCAATTATTTGCAAAAAATGGGTTTCAAATTGAATAAAAGCGGCGATATGCTAAAAAAAGAACTTTACTAATTCTTTTTTCAATCAATAGTTTTTCTAATATTTTTCAAATAGTTAAGCCCATTTTTTTAAGTAAAAAGTAAAAAAGTACAAAAAAAATCAGGCAAATTTAAAATAGACTACTTTTTTATTTGATTATTCGAATGAAATTTTATAAATTAGCATACTTTATAATTCATTTTTTCAGAAAAAACAAGCTCTATGAAAAAATTATTTCAGATTATTTTTGTAATTACATTAGCTTATATAACAGCATTTTATACAAGCGATTCAAAAAGTAAAAAGGATTTATTCGATTTCAATTTCGATTTTGACTTTAATATTTCTGATTGGTTTACAGATGATTATGGTTATCATTACGACCCAAATGCAAGCATTGATACGCTCATACAGCAAGGTGAATATTATTACATAAATAATGACTATTATGTTGCAATAGAGTACTTTAAACAAGCATCAACGCTAGATAGCATAAATCCGGAAATAAACCTTTTTTTAGCTAAATCGTACGAAAATATAGTAGATTATACGCTTGCTCAAATTCATTATAAAAAATTATTATCAGCCGATAGTACTTATCGTTTAGAGGCTTATATGGGTTTAGGCAATATTTCCACATTGCTTACCAAATATGACTCAGCGCAAATTTATTTAAGCAAAGCCATTGAAATAGACCAAAATAAACCTGAAGTATTTTTAAAACGCGCCGAAAATTATATGTTGCAAAATGATACGCTAAAAGCTCTTAAAGATTTTGAAAAAGTTGCTAGCTTAAATCAGAACGAATATGCCATTCACTTACGAACAGCAACAGTATTTTTTGAAGTAAAAAACTACGAAAAAGCAATAGAATATTATTCCAAATGTATTAATTTTGCTGATGCTGATAAATATTCGTGCTTGAAATTCAGAGCATTTTCGTTTTATTATTTGAAAAAATACAATGAAGCGATAGCTGATTACAAAACTGCCTTAGAAATTGACAAATCTGACGCATATTTATATTACAATATCGCAATTTCGTACGACGAGTTAAGCGATAAAAAATCAGCTATTGAGTATTTTGAGCAGTTTTTATCAGAAACAAAAGAATCTGACTCGTATTCTGATTATGCCAAAGAACGAATAAAAGCATTACAATAGAAATAATATTTCGTATATTCTAAAAAACATAACAACCAATTAATCAGTAAATTAAATTTATATTTAAGGCAAATTGTTTTTTTTAATACAATTTTTTATTTGATTAGTTTGGTGTTTTTAACATAATGAAAATTAACCCTAAAATTATTTTCAAAATGAAAGAAAGTGAAAAAAGATACCAAGAAAAGCGAAATAAACTCAGAGTTTCGCGCGGCGAAGATGTAATATATATAAAAGAACGAGAAGCTTTAAAAAACATGAATTACATAATATTTCTTGTTTTGTTATTTCTTGCTGCCTATATTTATTTTTCGTTTTTCTATTTTTAAAATACAATAAAAACAATGTTTAATATAAAAAAATTAACTAATATTATTTACAATTTATGAGATACATCATTTTAATTATAGCTATTTGCTTAAATTTAATTTCCTTTTCACAAAAAAAATTTAGTGGAGTTGTTACCTACAAAATTACTTACGGTGATAATAATATTGAAGAGTCCAGTTTAAAACTATTACCCGAAGAACTTAAAGTTTCGATATCGAAAAAATTTGTAAAACGTGAAAGCATTTCAAAGCTAGGAAAAACAACTATTATTACAGATTTAGAGCAAGGTAAATCACAGATATTAATTGATTTATCAACCGAAAAAAAATATATAAAAGATTATACTCCCAACAAAAAAAGTGCAAACAGAGAATTGCGCAATTACAAAATTACTTTCATCGACAGTGCTAAAACAATAAACGGCGAGAAATGTAAATTTGTAAAACTCGAAAGTGAACAAGATACATTATACGGTTTTTATTCGGAAAAGCTTAGTTTTGAAAAAGTGAACATAGGAACTCCATATTCAGAAGTGAATTTTATTTTGCTCGAATACATCGAAAAAAGCAATTTTCCGATAAAGTATGAAGCAGTAGAAATTAAGCGTCAAAAATTTAACAAAGAAGAATTTGAAGTACCAGAAGGTTTTAGACGATTATTAAATTTATAATATGCAATGAACCAAATTAAATTGCTTATTTCGTTTTGCCAAATGCTTAAAATTTATTTGATTACAAAAAGATTTACTCCAATTAAAAAAAGCACTAGTGCTTAAAAGAGAAACTATCAAAAAAAAACAAAGTCATCTGATGAATTTTCAATTAGTTACTTAAAAATTGAATGAAATTATTCATCAGATGACTATTTTAGATACTTTTTTTATCAAGCTAAAAAACTACATCACCATACCACCACAAACGTTTAGCGTTTGTCCGGTAACATAAGCCGACAAGTCCGAAGCCAAGAAAACAGCAGCATTTGCTACATCAAGAGGCTTTCCACCACGGCGAAGCGGAATAGTTTTTGCCCACTCGGTTCTTACTTCTTCGCTCAATTGAGCAGTCATATCGGTTTCGATAAAGCCCGGGGCTATTGCATTGCAGCGAATATTGCGCGAACCAAGTTCCTTTGCTACCGATTTGGTAAATCCCAAAATACCGGCTTTTGATGCAGAATAGTTTGCTTGTCCGGCATTTCCGGTAACTCCTACTACCGAACTCATGTTTATAATTGAGCCCGAACGTTGTTTCAACATCACAGATTGTACAGCTTTTGTAAGATTGAAAACCGATTTTAAGTTTACACTAATTACCAAATCCCATTGGTCTTCCGTCATTCTCATCAAAAGCGTATCGCGAGTAATTCCGGCATTGTTCACCAAAATATCAATTCGGCTAAAATCAGCAGCAACTTCTTTAATCAAATCTTGCGCTTCTTGATAATTTGCTGCATTCGATTTGTAGGCTTTGGCTTTAACTCCCAATGCAGTTAATTCTGCTTCTAAAGTTTCGGTAGCTTCACCCAAAGCTATATCGGTAAAAGCAACATTTGCGCCATGTGTAGCAAAAACTACGGCTATTTCTTTACCTATTCCGCGAGCTGCGCCCGTAATAATGGCTGTTTTTCCTTCTAAAAGTTTCATAATTTATAAAAATCTATTTTATGTTTCTAAATTTCTTTCCAAAATTTAATTTATCCTAAATTCATCAGTTGTTTTTAGTATCTTCTTAATAAAAATTCAATCAAAATTGCATTTTTTATTCAAAAGCGCATCAATTTCTAAATGCGATAACATATTAAATATTTGCATATTAACCTTTCAAACAACGAATATAATTCAGATTTTGCGAGCGCAAAGATATAAATTATTTCAAAAACGTAGTATTTTTTTTTCGTAAAAGAATTGAATTTACAAAAAAAAAAGAGAAAAGCTAGGAGCTTTTCTCTTTTTGAATTTGCAATTAATTTGCTTGGAAATTAAAATAAGGTCTAAGACCTATTTTATTCGAAACTTTTTAGCTATTAATTAACGACTTCCGTTAATAAAAAGCGTAAAAACTTTTGTAAGAGTACTTAAAAAAACTATTTTACAGCTTTTACAACAGCTTCAAAAGCTTGTGGGTTGTTCATAGCAAGGTCTGCTAACACTTTGCGGTTAAGCTCAATACCTTTTTTGTGAAGTTTACCCATAAATTCTGAATACGATAAGCCATGCAAACGAGTTCCGGCGTTGATTCTTTGAATCCACAACGCTCTAAAACTTCTTTTTTTAGCTTTTCTGTCTCTGTATGCGTAAACAAGCCCTTTTTCAACAGCATTTTTAGCAACAGTCCAAACATTTTTCTTTGCACCAAAGTAACCTTTGGCTAGCTTAAGAACTTTTTTTCTTCTAGCTCTTGAAGCAACTGAATTTACCGATCTTGGCATAATTTTATACTTTTTTAAATGTAAGCGTCCTTTTCATTACGAAAATATGAACTTTAAAGCTTTACATTCGAGGGTTAATTAAATTTAATTTCTTTAAAAACGCTTTCTAAATTTTTTTTTGAATTAATTCAACATTAATCTCAAAAGAAAATCAAAAAAATCTATTTCATTGCTAATAATAACTTAATGTTCTTTTCGTCAGTTTTGTTAACTGTAGTAAAGTAAGTCAAGTTACGCTTTCTTTTAGTAGATTTTTTAGTCAAAATGTGACTTTTGTAAGCGTGTTTTCTTTTAATTTTCCCTGTGCCAGTGAGTTTAAATCTCTTTTTTGAACTGGCATTTGTTTTCATTTTTGGCATTTTTCTGAATTTAAAAAATTAAACAATTAAAGAAGGTGGGACAATTACGGTAAAAAATTGCACTCGCTTAGTTACCTTCATAATTTTGAAAAAAATATATAGAATTTGTTAGGTTAAAAAAGATAAAAAAAATTTCATCTAAAATAAAAAAACAAATGTTCTATTAAAAATAGGGCAAAAAGATAAATTTTTGTAGAACAATTATTTCTTTTTTGCAGGAGAAATAAACATAATCATTCGTTTACCTTCAAGTTTTGGTAAGCCTTCTACTTTACCAAACTCCTCTAATTCTTGAGCAAGCCTCAAAAGTAAAATCTCGCCTTGTTCGTTAAAAACAATCGAACGTCCTTTGAAAAAGACAAAAGCTTTAACTTTAGCTCCTTCTTCTAAGAATTTTTGAGCGTGTTTTAATTTAAACTGAAAATCATGTTCGTTAGTATTCGGACCAAAACGAATTTCTTTAACCACTACTTTGGTAGCTTTTAATTTCAATTCTTTTTGTTTCTTTTTCTGTTGGTACAAAAATTTCTTATAATCAATAATTTTACAAACCGGCGGGTCAGCATTTGGCGATATTTCAACCAAATCCAACTCTAGCTCTTCGGCAAGTTTTATTGCTTCTTCAACGGTTGTAACACCTTGCTGTTCAACATTTTCGCCAACTAAACGAATGCTGCGTGCTTTAATAGCTTTATTTATTCTGTGCTCAGCTTCTTTTTGCACAAAAGGCTTTCTGGGACCTTTTATAATATTCTTTGCTATTGTTTAATCCTCCCTACTTTAGTTAGTACTATTTTATTTCTTATCAGTAAAAAGTTATATCAAACTAATAATGAAATTGTTAGCTAATATTTTTTAGTTTATTATAGTATCAAAAAAATAGAACAATATTCTATTTTTTTAGTATCTTACACAAAAAATTTCGGTGCAAAGATACAAATAATATTAAAAGCTAAAAAATTATTAGCTAATTTTTTATTTAATTTCTTTTGTTTGTTCTTCTATTTCTTTATTAATGTGTGCAACAAAATCGTCAATAGTCATTGCACCTTTGTCGCCATCGCCTTGTTTGCGAACCGAAATCATTCCATTTTCGGCTTCTTTTTCGCCTACAATTAATAAATAAGGAATACGTTTCAATTCATTGTCGCGTATTTTTTTACCTATTTTTTCGTTGCGAGTGTCTATCAAAGCACGAACATCTGATTTGCGCAAAGTTTCCAAAACTTGTTGTGCATAATCATTAAATTTTTCGCTAATTGGCAGAATTACAGCTTGGTCTGGAGTTAGCCATAACGGAAATTTTCCGGCTGTGTGCTCTATCAAAACAGCTACAAATCGTTCCATCGAACCAAATGGCGCACGGTGAATCATCACGGGACGATGTTTTTTATCATCTGCTCCAATGTATTCTAATTCAAAGCGTTCGGGCAAGTTGTAGTCAACCTGAATAGTTCCTAATTGCCATTTTCTACCCAAAGCATCTTTCACCATAAAATCGAGTTTAGGACCGTAAAATGCGGCTTCGCCATATTCTACTACGGTATTTAAACCTTTTTCTTTGGTAGCTTCAATGATTGCATTTTCAGCTTTTTCCCAATTTTCGTCGCTTCCAATATATTTTTCTCTGTTGATTGGGTCGCGCAACGATATTTGAGTTGTAAAATCTTTAAAATCGAGTGTACTAAATATATAAAGCACAATATCAATTACTTTCAAAAATTCTTCCTTCAATTGGTCAGGTCGGCAGAAAATGTGTGCGTCGTCTTGAGTAAATCCGCGAACTCGTGTAAGTCCATGTAATTCACCACTTTGCTCGTAACGATAAACCGTTCCAAATTCTGCATAGCGCAAGGGTAAATCTTTGTACGAACGAGGTTTAAATTTATAAATCTCGCAATGGTGAGGGCAGTTCATTGGTTTTAACAAAAACTCTTCGTCTTCTGCCGGAGTATGAATGGGTTGGAACGAATCTTTTCCATATTTAGCATAATGCCCCGAAGTAACATAAAGCTCTTTTTGACCAATATGAGGAGTCATAACTGGCTCATAATCATATTTTTTCTGAACTTTTTTCAAGAAATTTTCCAAACGCTCGCGCAATTGTGCACCTTTTGGCAACCAAAGCGGCAAGCCCTGCCCTACTCTAGCCGAAAAAGTAAAAAGTTCTAATTCTTTGCCTAATCGTCTGTGGTCTCGAAGTTTAGCTTGCTCTAAAAGTTCCAAATAATCGGTTAGCATTTTTTGCTTTGGAAACGAAACTCCGTAAACACGAGTAAGTTGCTTTCTTTTTTCGTCGCCACGCCAATAAGCACCAGCGATATTCATTATTTTAACAGCCTTAATGTATTCAGAATTAGGCAAATGCGGACCACGACACAAGTCGGTAAAATTACCTTGTTTATAAACGGTAATTGTTCCATCTTCCAGCTCGCTAATCAATTCTACTTTGTATTCATCGCCTTTATTTCCAAATAGTTCCAAAGCATCTGCCTTTGAAATATCATTTCTCAAAATATCGCTTTTTTGTCGCGAAAGTTCGAGCATTTTATCTTCAATTTGTTTAAAATCCTTATCTGTCAAGCTTTTACCTTCGCCTAAATCGATATCATAATAGAAACCGTTTTCGATAGCCGGACCAATTCCAAATTTAACACCCGGATAAAGATTTTCTAAAGCTTCGGCAAGTAAATGCGCCGAGGAATGCCAAAAAGCATGTTTTCCTTCGGCATCTTCCCACTTGTGAAATTTGATGCTGGCATCGCTTGTTATAGGTCGTGTAATGTCTTGTAAATCAGAATTTACCGTTACCGATAATGTTTCTTTTGCTAAATTATTGCTCAAACTTTTAGCTATTTCATAGCCAGTAATCCCTTTGGGATATTCTCTTACGTTTTGGTCGGGAAATGTTATTTTTATCATTTTTTTTAGTTTAAAGCTTCAATATCATTTCTGTTTAAAATCCTAATATTCAATAATTTAAACATATTCTGTACGAGAGCTTATAAAAACTTGCACTACAAACTGCAAGTTTATAATCGGTTTATTTTTTTGTTGTTTTCAAAAAAAAAGCTTTTTGAAAAACACGATTGCAAAGATAATAATTTATAATGGTATCTCAATCTATATTTATGTATTTTTTTTAGTAAATTCTAAAAAAATAAATTAAAGATAAAAAAACATACCAAAAATATATAACAAAAAAAGCATGGAAAAACCATGCTTTCAAATGTGACCTGTCTGCGATTCGAACGCAGGACCCACGCCTTAAAAGGGCGTTGCTCTACCGACTGAGCTAACAAGTCAAAAGCTTTTAAGATTTTTTAAGTGACCTGTCTGCGATTCGAACGCAGGACCCACGCCTTAAAAGGGCGTTGCTCTA
>DZBP01000052.1:11999-18851 GCA_022729915.1 Draconibacterium orientale
CCGACTGAGCTAACAAGTCATTTTCTTTAAAAGCGCTGCAAAAATAACTATGTTTTTTTTAATAACAAATTTTTTTTCAGAAAAAAGATGTTTTTTTTGAAGTAAAAAAACTATCTATTTGATAAACTGAATACTAGTTTAGAATATTTTTTTATTTTTTTAGAAAATTTAATACTTTTTAAACTCAATTTTTAATTCAAAATTCGAAAATTATCTTTATTTTGAACAATAATAAACTAAAAAATAATCAAAAACCTCACGTTTAAATCAAAGTTTTTCGTGTTCGCCATAAATCAGTCAAAAGTAATATTTTCAGCACTTTGGTATTGGAATGAACTAATATTGGAATTGTTTATTCATTTTTGAGTTTGTAAAAATAAAAATGAAAAAAATACTAAAATTGAAATTATTCTATTTTATTCGATTAACTCAAAAAAAATTATATTATAGAAAACAATAGCTTAAAGAAATATCAGAACAATTTATTAGTAGAATTTCATAAAAATTATCTAATTTTGTTGTTAATTCGTTTTTTTTAACTTTTAAATTACAGAACCAACAATATACTAAAAATGCAAATTTATCTCGATTACAACGCAACAACGCCTATTGACGAAGAAGTTGCACAAACCATGCGTCCATTTTTGGATACTTATTTCGGAAATCCATCGAGCATCCACGAATACGGTGTTTTAGCAAAAAAAGCAGTGGAAAAAGCGCGAACGCAAGTAGCTGATTTACTGAATTGTAATGCAGATGAAATCGTTTTCACAAGTGGCGGCACCGAGTCCAATAATTATGCCATCAAAGGTGTAGCTTTTCAAAACCAGCACAAAGGAAATCATATCATTACCTCATCGATAGAGCATCCGGCAGTGATAGAAGTTTGTAAATACCTAGAAACTTTTGGATTTGAAATTTCGTACATCGAAGTAGATGAATTTGGAATGATAAACCCCGAAATGGTAGAAAAAGCAATAAAGCCACAAACAATTTTAATCTCTATCATGCACGCTAACAACGAAGTAGGAACAATTCAACCCATTTCGGAAATTGCAAAAATTGCAAAAAAACACAACATTATTTTTCATTCTGATGCAGCTCAATCGATTGGAAAAATTGATTGCAACGTTCAGAGCTTAGGCGTTGATTTACTTTCGGTTGCAGGGCATAAATTTTATGCACCCAAAGGAATTGGAGCTTTGTATGTGAAACGGGGTACAAAACTTCAAAAACAAATGCATGGTGCTGACCATGAACAAAATATGCGTGCCGGAACTGAAAATATTCTCGAAATAGCCGGACTTGGAAAAGCTGCCGAAATAGCCAAACGAAATTTAGCTAAAAACAGTTCTCATTTAAAAGAAATGCGGGATTTATTATATACCGAAATTGCAAAAACAATTGAGGATATTAAGCTAAACGGACACGAAGAAAAACGTTTGCCCAACACGCTGAGTTTGAGTTTTAAAAACGTAGAAGCAAACACGTTACTTTCTGAATTAAAAGAAGTTGCAGCTTCGGCTGGTGCAGCTTGCCACACCGATAGCATTGATGTTTCGGCAGTATTGCAAGCCATGAAAGTGCCAACGGAATTTGCAATGGGAACAATTCGTTTTTCTACCGGAAAATTTTCGACCGAAGAAGAAATTAAAAAGGCAGCTATTTACATTTGCGATGCAGTAAAAAAGTTGCAAAATCCTTTACAAAAAATTAATATTTCTACCGATTTTTCTTCTATAAAATTAACACAATTTACTCACGGTTTGGGTTGTGCCTGCAAAATGCGACCACAAGATTTAGAGCAAGTTTTGAAAGTAATTCCAAAAACGTTCGACCCCAATGTGCTTGTCGATATTTCGGGCTCGGACGATGCTGCGGTTTATCGTATTGATAATGAAAATGCTATCGTTCAAACAGTCGATTTTTTTACGCCAGTGGTGGACAATGCTTACGATTTTGGAGCCATTGCTGCCGCTAATTCCATCAGCGATATTTACGCCATGGGCGCAAAGCCACTTTTTGCGCTCAATATTGTTGCTTTTCCTGATAAACGTCTGCCTTTGAGTGTATTAGAAGAAATTTTGAGAGGTGCAAACGACAAGGCAAAAGAAGCTGAAATCAGCATTTTGGGCGGACACACCATAGAAGACAACGAGCCAAAATTTGGCATGACTGTAACGGGAATTTCGCGAATTGACAAGATTTTGACCAATTCAGGCGCAAAAGCCGGCGATGCAATTATTTTGACAAAACCCATAGGCACCGGAATTATTTCGACGGCTGTAAAACGTGGAATTGCATCAAAAGAATCTGAAAGACAAGCTATTGCAACTATGAGCGAATTAAATAAAAAAGCTGCCGAAGTAATGCAAAACTTTAAAATTAACGCTTGCACCGACGTTACAGGCTTTGGTTTGCTGGGACATTTAAGCGAAGCCGTAAAAGGAAGCAAACTATCAGCCGAAATTGATTTTAATTCAATTCCTTTATTACCAGAAGTTTACAATCTGGCAGTAGCTGGAATTATTCCGGGCGGAACTCAAAATAACCTAAAACATTTCGGGCATTTTGTTAATTGGTCGCAACATATTGCCGAAGTTCAAAAATTTATTTTTGCCGATGCGCAAACTTCAGGTGGTTTGCTCATATTTATTGCTGATAATGAGAAATTTGCGCTTTTGGAAAATCTAAGAAAAGTAGGTATTTCAAATGCTCAAATCATTGGTAAAATGATTGATAATCAAAAGAATGAAATAATTGTATTCTAGTAACAAAAATGCGAAGAGAGAGAATTATTCATATAAAAAATTCACTCTTCGCCTTTCATTCATAAAAAACTGGCTTAATTTTTGTTTTTTTCAAACTAAAAAATAAGAACCTTTTTACCAATTAAATAAAAAAATCTAAACATGAAAAAAACGATTTTATTTTTAATATTTTGCACATTCTTTTTCAGTAATTTTGCACAAAATTTAATTCCAAATCCAAGTTTTGAATCTTTTCGCTCTCTTCCGACTGATAATAAAGGATTTAAATACTTCAATAATTGGCTTGTTATAAATGGATTAGTAAGTTTTTATCATAAAAAAGCTATTGTTGATCCCAATGGATTTTCGTTTAAAATTCCAAGTAATTGCTCAGGTTTTCAGGCTACGCATAGTGGTGATGCCTATATTTCAATTCAAGCGGTAAATAAGCGAATTGAGCATAGAGAAGCTGCTATTATTCAAACTAAATTAAAGACTCAACTAATTGAAGGACACAAATATTACACAGAAGTTTTTATAAGTTTAGCCGAAAATAGCACTATAACAACAAGTAGCTTATGGATATATTTCTCAGACTCAAGCTTTGCAAATATAAATTCTAATAAGAAGTTATTTTTAATTCAACCCCAAATAATAAATAACAAAGATAGTTTTGTAACGGATACTTTAAATTGGGTAAAATTTTCAGGAGTCTATACAGCAAAAGGCACTGAAAAGTATTTTTTGTTTGGAACACAAGAACGTGAAATGAAAATTAAAAATTTAACTGACCAAGAACATTTACAATGGCGCGGAGACTTTTACGTAGATGATTTTTTAGTAGAAGATTTAACTGCAAAATTTGATTTTAATAAGAATGAACCTTTAATTTTAAAGAATATTTTGTTCAAATCTGCTAGTTCACAGCTTTTAGAAGAATCATTCAACGAACTTAATTCACTTTCAAACTATTTAAAAGCAACTTCAACGTTAAAAATTGAAATACAAGGACATACTGATAACAAAGGCGATAAAGAAAACAACAGAATTTTATCGGAAAACCGAGCCAAAGCGGTAATGGATTATCTAATCGAAAAAGGTATTTCAGCCCAAATGCTTACTTACAAAGGCTTTGGCGACTCAAAACCTATCGACAGCAACACTACCGACAAAGGAAAAGCCAACAACCGAAGGGTGGAAATTAAAATTATGGAATAGAGAGAAAATGAGTTATGGAAAATGAAATAACTTTTTTAAAATGTGCTCACCTCTGCAAACTATTTTAATATTAACAAAATTTAACAAAAAATAATTTGTTAGAACTAAAATAAAAGATAGTTTTGTCCGTTATTTAAAAACATTGATTAAAAACAATATTAATAGTATATTTAAAAAAATCAGAATTTATGAAAAATCAAAGAATCATTACAATACTAGGTATTTTTGCTCTTGCACTTATACTTGGAATCGTTTTTTCAACCAACAGTGTTGCAGTAAAAACAGTTAAAACATCGAGCATTGAATCAGTTTTAAGCATTGATGACAATGGTAGCTTAGCAATGCTTGGCGATGACGACAAAAAAGACGATACAAAAAAGACTAAAAAAACAAAAAAATCGAAAAAGAAACACGATTGCGATAAAGGTAAAGTAGATCCGGGCTGCGGAACACACAAAACCAGCGGCGGTTGCTAATCACTCATAAAAAAAAAGCTCAATTTTAATTGAGCTTTTTTTATTTGTACACCTTTTGTTTACCTAATAAATTATGAAATTGAATTTAGATGCTTTACCTTTGTAAAAGATTAAGTAAAGAATTTTTAAATTAAAGCACTTAAAAAACTTTGATTTGTCTGCAAAACCATAAAATAAGTTTATTAAATCAGCATCTAAAATTTATATTTTAATTGTATCTATTGACCAGTTTTTTTTTCAATATTCAATTTTATCTTGCTTGTCTGTCCAAGCTTTGAAAATAGTCAATGATTCTTGCCTCATAAAATTACTTACAGTTTCAATTTTTCGCTTTTCGTAAGGCAATTCTAGTTCTTTATAAATAAACGAATCGTCAAAATCAATAGCAGTAGCATCGTCTTTTGTGCTAGCAAAATAAAGTTTTTTGGGTCGAGCCCAATAAATAGCTCCAATACACATTGGGCAAGGTTCGCAAGTACTATAAATCTCACAATCAATCAATTGAAATGAATTTAACCGACTACAGGCGTCTCTAATTGCATTAACTTCGGCATGAGCAGTAGGGTCATTATTTTTTGTAACTCTATTTACGCCTCTTCCTACAATTTCGCCATTTTTTACTATTACAGCACCAAAGGGACCACCACCATTCTTCACATTTTCAAGAGCTAAGCGAATGGCTTCTTTCATAAATTCATTATTTTTTTCTATCATTTTTTATATCCATTAAAAAATATAATTATAAAATTTTATGCTTATAAATCAAATTCTAATTTTCTACAATAAAAGCATCACCAAAACCTTTAGAAATCACTTTATTGCGTACTTTTTTAGCTTCAGTAAAAGTACTACCAGCTGCCACGTAATACTTATATTTAAAAACTCCTTCTTCAAAAAAAACCTCTTCCACTTTCATATCCAAATTTTTAAATTTTGAAAAAGGAATGGCTTCAGTTGAAGCACTTATTTGAACTTTAAATTTTGCTTTTATAGTTGAAAATTGATTCGAATTGGAAACCACTTTTTCAGTTTTGCCTTTTAAATTGCTCAAAAACTCTTCAAATCCTTTATAAATCGCTTTAGCAACTAGATTTTTACCCTTTTCCGAATTCAAAAAAATTTCTTCCAATTCATTTGTCATAAATCCACATTCGACCAAAACTGCTGGCATTGCAGTGTTTTTCAAAACAAAATAATGCCCACCTCGTTGCCAACTGTCTTGTACACCCAAATTTTTACGTCCGGCTATTTCATTCATTTTCAAACAAATAGAATTGGCTAATTTTTTACTCTCGCCTAAATTTCCATCGTGAATATGCACTCTACAGCCATTGATATCGGAATCGGAATGAGAATCGGAATGAATACTTATAAAAAAATCCGCTTCATTTTTATTTGCAATATAAGCTCTGTCATCTAGGCTGACAGACTTATCCGAGTCTCGTGTATAAACAACTTTAACATTTTCAATATTCTCGGTTATCAACTCCCCAACTTTCAATGCAATATCCAAATTAATATGTTTTTCATCAGACATTGTCTTAAAACTAGCCAAGTTTCCTGGGTCTCTTCCACCGTGTCCGGCGTCAATAATTACAATATATTTCTGTGCACTTAAACTTACACTCATCAAAAGTATCGCCAATCCTAAAAATATATTTCTTATCCAAAAATATTGATTCATTTACATTAAAATATATAATTTCACAAAACGTTCAAACACAAAAAAAGAATTAACAATTTTATAAAAAGTATTCCAAATATCCAAAAACTTTGTATATTTGCTTTCTTAAAATTCAGATTTTTTTTCAAAAAAATTATAAATACTTTTTTTGTAATACAAAAAAAAATATAAAATATTAATTTCTAACTAAATAAGTTCTATTTATTTTTATTCAAGTTATTTTTTTGAACAAATAAAAATTTTCAAACTTTCAAAATAAGTTAAAAACTATTCAAAAATAAGTAAGTAAGTTCAAAATATTCAAAAAAATATGCATTTATATCAAAATAGATAACCAACCAGAATTAATTATAAGATTAATGGTTATAAGTACTTGAAAATTATTTAACAACAAAAAGTTGCCATATAAATAATTATGGGACTAAAAAATGTATAGCTAAAATGGCAAAAATTCGATTTTTACTTACCAATTTTACAATTATTCTTATATTAATTGTATTTACAAAACTGAACTATAATAATTTAAGTTGGATAATAAACCAATTAAACTATAGCCGAATACTTATAGGAATCATCATCATATTGGCAATAAATCATCAAATAATTGAAAAATTAATACTCAACTTTAAGAAATCCAACTAAATATTAATTTAAAAAATACAAAAAAATAAAAAAATATTTTTAAAACATATATTATAAACAATCAACAAAATTTAAATGGAAA
>DZBP01000225.1 GCA_022729915.1 Draconibacterium orientale
CCGCTAAAACCCGAAAGTGTTGATGCAAACATAGAAATTGTAAATTCTGAAAATATTCCGGTAAGCTTAAAGTTGAAAGAATTTTATACAATCGATGGCAAGGGCTATTACTTTTTTGAGCCTAATGCCGGTTTAGCTTTAAACACTCAATACACTTTGCGTATAAAAGCCGGATTGGAAGATTCTTACGGACAAACGCTCCACGAAACAAAAGAAATAAACTTTACTACTCGAATAAAAGCCTACGACCAAGGCACAGTAATCGAATCGTGCGATGCTTTAACTAATTTTTGGGATCCAAATGCTAGTGGAAGTACCGTTGGCACTAACGACCAAGCCACAACAGTTGCTCTTTCTACCACTCGCAAAATGTATGGCACAGGAGCTATAAAACTCAATTACCAATTTACAGGAGCCTCAGGAGGCGTTTGTAGAGTACACAATCCTGCAAAACCGGTTGTAAGTGGAACAACCACAGCCCACGTAGGCACATGGTTTTTTGGCGACAACAGCAACAACTCACTCGAATATTGGTTTTACAACCCTTCCCCAAATAATAAAATAATTACCGTATCACGCATCAATTGGGCTGGTTGGGAGTTTAAAACTGTACCCAAAAGTAGCGTTGTTGGCACCGGAACATTGCAATTTCACAGCATCATAGTAAAACAAGAAAGCGGAGCTGCTCTTACCGGAGAAGTTTATTTTGATAATAATCAATATTTTGAACCATCTACTTCTACCAATATAGAGACAGTTACTAATTCGGAAATGAGTATTTCTGTTTACCCAAACCCTACTGATTCGAGAGCTTTCATACAATTTAATCTGATTGAAAAATCTGATGTAAACATTGCAATTTACAATTTGATGGGGCAAAAAGTTGAAACGATTTATCAAGCCAATGCAATATCGGGCGAACATTTAACACAATGGATACCTTCCGAACATGCTGCCGATGGTATTTATTTTGTAAGAATAGAAGCCACGAATCTTAATACAAATCAGAAATCGATTCAAAACATTAAGCTCATAAAGAACTAATTAGTGCTTGAAAGAAAACGATACATTTCTAGCTTTTGCCCCTAAATCCCCTGAAGGGGACTTTTTGAAACAGTTTGATTTACTAATCGTTACAATAAGCCACTTTAGGGGTTTGGGGCTTTTTTTCAAAACGAAGGAGTATTCTTTCAAAAACTAATTAAGTACCAGTGCTTTCATAATAAGTGCAAACCTTTTTGTAACCGAATAGATTTTAAGCACTGGCTAAGCGAACTATACAATGTAATTTGATTCAGTACTTGTAATTTAATATAGAACATTAATCTTGATTATTAATCTTTTACAGATTTGTTTTGTGCAACATTTGTTGTGTTTCACTTCCAACTGTAAAGATTAATAATCATTTTTTTGCAAATCTACAAAGTTTAGTATTTTACCTGCATGAAATTTATAACAGAACTATTTGAAAAAAGATAAATCAAAAAAACAATTCTAACTTACTACCAATCATACAAATATAGATGCAATCAAAAAGAAATTTACCACAAATTTCTGTATTCAAGAAAAGAATAAACATTATTTTATAAGCAAAAGGTGCTCTAATTTCAAAAAAAAATATACCTTTGTATGCTAATTTACAGTAAAAAACCACTAAAAGCTTATGTTACTTATTCATAAGTTGTTGAAATATAATAAATTCAAAAACAATTAATGATTAATTTTGAGATAATAGTTGTACTTGTAGTATTGGTGTTTTTAATTATTTCACTTTATACTGAGCTATTTAAACCAATAACAGCTTTCTTTGTTGCTATTGTTGTATTAAGTGTAACCCAAATTTTAACTCCACAAGATATACTACAAGGTTTTGCAAACGAACAAATTGCCGTAATTATTTTATTACTGGTTATTGGAGGTGTTATTCAAAAAACATCAATAATTGATACAGCATTTGCTAAAATGTTTGAGAATGCCAAAACCCAAAAAGGCTTTTTGTGGCGTATGCACTTCTATATTGCCATAAGTTCTACTGTGTTTAACAATACGCCTTTAGTTGCCATGATGATGCCTTATTTAGATTCATGGTCAAAAAGAAATAAAGTAGCACCCTCAAAACTGTTAATTCCGCTTTCGTATGCTGCCATCATTGGAGGAACTGCCACACTGATAGGCACATCTACCAATTTGATAATAAACGGTATGACCATTAGCAGCGGCGAAGCCCCTTTGAATATCTTAGATTTTGCATGGGTAGGCGTACCTATGATTTTAATTAGTTTTGTGTATATCTATTTTTTTTCAGACAAACTTTTACCCGACAGACGAAACATTGCTTCCTCAATTACAAGCGAAAGCCAACGCGAATTTTTAGTTGAAGCTATAATTAAAAAGAATTCGAATCTTTGTGGTAAAACAATTATGGAAGCCAGACTTCGCAACATTAAAGGTTTATTTTTGGTTGAAATAATACGCAATGAAGTTAGCTTAACGGCAGTATCGCCCACAGAAGAAATTAAAGCCAACGATAAATTAATTTTTGCAGGCGAAACTTCATATATCATTGATTTGCTTAAGAACAATTCTGAAATAGTTATCCCTCAGGCTGACAATATTATTTTAAAAAACAGAACCGAATTAGTAGAAGTTATCGTTTCAAAAAATTCGTCGCTAATAAATAAAAAAATACGAAAAGGTAATTTCAGAAGCCGATTTGATGCTGTAATAGTAGCTGCACACCGCAAAGGTGAGCGATTAACCGGCAGAATAGGCGACATAGAATTGCGAGCAGGAGATATTCTATTGTTATTGACCGGAAAAACGTTTGATTTTTCGAATATCGACGGAAACGACTTCTACCTCATCTCAAACATCGATGCCATACACAAAATAGAACGAAGCAAGCGATTAATCTTAACTTTGGGATTGATACTAACACTTGTATTTTCGGTGTTTAAAATTGTAACTCTCTTCAAAAGTCTTATTGTTTTGTTGGCAGTAATCATGCTCTTTAACATTGCATCAAGCGACGAGATTAGAAAAAGTATCAATCTTAAAATTATAGCAATAGATGGAATGGCTCTGGGACTGGGCTTAGCCATGATTAATTCGGGCACAGCTGCGTTACTATCCGATTTATTACTCAATGTTTTTGCACCTTTGGGTGTTGTTGGGCTTCTGTCGGGTGTATTTATCATTACCAATGTGCTTGCCTCATTTATGACCAATGTTGCTGCCATCTCTATTATTTTCCCCATTTCACTCGAATCGGCTCGTCAGTTATTAGCCACCGGACAAATCAATTCTATTGTACCTTTCATATTGATAGTAGCTTATGCAGCGGCTGCCAATTTTGTTACTCCTATTGGCTATCAAACCAATTTAATGGTTTATGGAGCAGGTGGTTACAATTTTAGAGATTTTTTCAAAATTGGTTTGCCACTTTCGATTATCTTCGGAATAGTAGCCGTAGTGATGTTAAGCTTTGTATATGGATTATTTTAAAAAAGAAAAATAAATACAATGAATCTTTCAAACAATGCCACAGAGTTAAAATTACTCCAAACAATAATAATAGCAGCCTTAGAAGCAGGAAAAGAAATTTTGACTTTTTACAATTCTAATTTTGAAGTAGAATTTAAAAGAGACAATTCACCTCTGACTTCTGCCGACAAAGCTTCGCACAAAGTTATTGAGCGCTATTTGCAACAAACCAATATTCCTATTTTGAGCGAAGAAGGAAAATCAATTCCCTACAACGAACGCAAAAACTGGCACAAATTATGGATAGTTGACCCACTCGATGGCACAAAAGAATTCATCAATAAAAATGGCGAGTTTACGGTTAATATTGCTTTGGTAGAAAATCAAATTCCCACAATGGGTGTGATTTATTTGCCCGTAAAAAAAACACTTTACTTTGGCTCACAAGCTACCCAAAGTTTTATGCAAACCCATGTAGAGTTTGATGATGATTTTCAATTAAATTTAAACTCTGAACACCTCAAACAAATCCCTTTACCCAAAAGCAATAGAAAGTATTGTGCCGTGGGAAGCCGTTCGCACATGAACGAACAAACACAAAACTACTTTACTAAGCTCGAACAACAGAATGGAGATATAGATGTAATTTCGAAAGGTAGTTCGCTCAAATTTTGCATGGTTGCAGAAGGTACTGCCAATATTTACCCGCGCTTTGGACCTACTATGGAATGGGATACTGCCGCAGGACAAGCCATTGTGTTATATGCCGGAGGTAAAGTAACCTTAACTGACGAAACTACTCCTTTGATTTACAACAAAGAGAATTTATTAAACCCCGAATTTATTGTATTTGCTTAATACATTGTGTTGCAATTGTTTTAAGTTATTAACAACCCTGCTGTACTTTCAGACAGGGTTGGTGCTTTGTGCAAAAAATAATTCTTTACTATAGACCCATCTAGTGTTAGAAAGAAAACTTACAATTATTTATAAATAAATGATTTAGATTGAATATCTCCAATGAAAAACTCTGTGAAACTCTGTGCTAAACTCTGAGGAACTCTGTGGTATAATAAAAAAAATGTATTTTACCACAGAGTTTAAAGGAGTTTGGCACAGAGTTTTATTTTAACATTCAAATCAAAATACCACCATATCCATTTGAAATAATGAGATTTACAAGTTTTCTTTCAAACACTACTTAGTGTTCGAAAGAAAACTCATTCTTTTTGAAAAAAAAGCCCCAAACCACTAAAGTGGCTTATTGTAACGATTAGTAAATCAACG
>DZBP01000053.1:0-3704 GCA_022729915.1 Draconibacterium orientale
GAGTTCGCCATTGATAAAACCTTTAAAAGCAGTAGCTTGATATGGAAATTTCAAGCCATATCGTTTCCCTTTTTGCAATTTCAAACTAAGTCTATAAGTAGCATACGAATAAGGATTTAGCTCCTTACCTTTAAAAAAGCTACTATTCCAGATTTGTGGAAGAGAAAAGTATTCTGGAGTAAGTGTATCATTTTCAAATTGATATGGTGAATACAACTTTTGATAATAAAACTCCCAATCACCATCCAAATCAATAATTTCGTGATTTTCAAAATCGTAATTGGATAAATCAATTTTCCCTTTACTTACAGCAGGCACATCTTTTGCGCTTGTATGCGTAAAAAAGAAAAGAAATAAGGTTAGCAGTACAGTGTAAAATTTTATTTTTATCATCAATTTATTTACAATTAAAATTCACTAAAAAAAAATTTTTAGTGAATCAAAAAAGTCATTTTCTATAAAAAAAAGCAAAAATTTGTATTAAATTTTGCCCTTCAAAAGGCTAACATATTGCTTATCAGATACCAAAATATGTTCTCTAAGCCAATTCTGCATAAAAGTCATTAGTTTGTAAGTTAAAGTCAATGGGCTTTTCTCATACTCAGTTTTAAGTTTTTTCAACTCCAATTTAAAATCATTATGTAGTTTTAAGTGAGCTATTTCTTGACTAAAGCCAAATTGTTTAAAAAAACGTTCTTCACTTGTGAAATGGTAGTTCGTATAATCCTCCATTTCTTTAATAATCGAAAGCACTTTTTCAGCGGCTTCTTTATTTACAAATGAATTGTACAATCTGTTCATTATTCCAAGCCATTTTTTGTGCTGTTCATCAATAGTCAAAATACCAAGCTCGTAAGTTTGATTCCATACAAATAACTCTTTCATTTTTTACCATTATTTAATTGTTTAAAATACTCCATTTTTTTTAAAACATTCGATATACTTTTTGTCGGTAACCGTAATGTGATTCACAAGCCAATCTTGTAAAAAGTTAATGATATTAAAAACATATCTACCCTTATTTTCTTTTACCTGAGTCTGAAATTCTTTTACTTTTTCAATGAAAAAGTGATGTTCTTTAATATGTTCAGTTGTTTCGGCGTAATTAAAACGCTTAAAATAAACTTCTTCGGTAGAAAAATGAACATCAATATATTCCGATAACTCTACAATAACTTTAATTACTTCATCAGACTGCTGACGTTTAATAAATGCGTCATAAAGCCTATTAATCAATTCGATAAGTTTTATGTGTTGGTTGTCAATCTCTTGAAGCCCAAGCGAATACTCTTCTTTCCATTCTAACATATTCCAATTATTTTTTTTTAAAAATGTAACTACTAACAATTAAATGTATAATACTAAAAAAAGATTTACATCAATAAATTTTTTTTAAAGCAACTAACATATTTTTTGTCAGCCTCAATAAAGTGCGAGTTCATCCATTCTTGAAGAAAAGTAATAATACTAAAAACGTATCTTCCTGAGTCTTCCTTTGCTTTTGCGTGAAATTCATCAACTTTTTTTATAAAAATCTTGTGTTGCTTCATGTGTGCATCACTATTTTCATAATTAAATTTTCTAAAATAATATTCTTCGGTAGAAAAATGTTGCTTAGTATAATCCGCTAATTCAACCAATACAGTCAAAACTTCTTCCGATTGCTTTTTTTCAATAAAAGCAGAATAAAGCCTATTTACAATTTCGAGCAATTTTTTATGCTGGTTATCAATGAGTTCAATACCTAGCGTATATTCATTCCTCCATTTAATCATAGTTCTAGTTTTTATAGTATTTATATTTATGTAGCTTGATTTTGCATTACAAAAACAAACTAAATATCATAATATCAATAACTTAAAACAATAAAATGAATTATAATTTTAAAAATTGTTTTTTAACAAAACCCAACAACAATGTATTTATATTACAAAAATAGAAAAAAAAAAGAATAAAAATAGTTTTTGTTCTTTAATCTTTTTATGAATTTCTTATTTAGCGCAACTAGTTAGAGTTTAATAAAAAGAAACACAATCGATTAACTTTCACAAGAAAGAAGTAAAAGTTAAATAAAACAGGTATAAAATTAATGAAACTTGATTTTAAACAATGCTGCAAAGCTCATTTTTAGCATTATCCAACCATTTTTAAGAACTCCTGTCATTTTGGTATCTCCATAAGTACGTTCGTAATAATGTACAGGGAGGTCTAAATGTTTCAAATTGAACTTGTTAGCTCCAAAAATGAGTTCGTAATCACCCCATCTGTCTCTCACGCCCCAAGTGTTGCGAAGAGTTTTAATGCGCTCATAATCAAGTTTCCAAACAACTTTGGTACCGCACAAAGTATCTTTGATGCTCGAATCTAAAATATAGGAAAAAAATAAGCTAAAGAACTTATTTCCAATGATATTAAAAAATTTCATCGCCTTGTTGTGCATTGGATAAACTAAGCGCGAACCATTGATGTACTCTCCTCTCCTATTGGCAATTGCTTCATAAAAATAAGGCAATTCTTCGGGTATAACAGTCAAATCGGCATCGAGAATCATTAAAATATCACCTTCAGCTTTATCAAAACCAGTCCAAACATTTTCAGATTTGCTAATTCCGGGACCATCATAGAGTTTAATATCGCGCTCAGGGTACTTTTTCATCATTTCACGCACTATATCGGGTGTTCCGTCGGTAGATTTGTCGTCGCAAAATATGATTTCGGTATGTTTTCCCATATCAGGAACACGTTTTACGGCGTCTTCTATATTACCGGCTTCATTTTTGCACGGAATCACAACCGAAACATTAAATTTTTGTACCAATTCATCAAAAAGTGGGCGTGTAGTTGTAATTGTCATTAAACCAAAATGCTTGATAAAAGGCAATCGAGCGATGATTTTATTAAAAAACCACGAAATACCCGGAATATTATAAGGTAATAAAACAATTTTCTTTCGGGTAATTACTTCAAAATTTATAAGCGAAAGAAAAGTATTTAAGTCATTGTCAGTTATCCAGTTATGCTGCTTTTGTGGAATTTTGAGATGCAAGAATTCTGCAAATTTAACTAAAGGTGTCCACAAAAAATTATAATTTATAATCACTACTCTCGTATGATGGCTCAAGTGAGTGCGAACATTTTGTAAAACAGATTGAATATCAACAATATCCTCAATCGACGAAATCAATACATAATCGAACTTAGTGGCTAAATCGAGTTTTTGTTCTACATTTTGATTCCTAAAATTCAAATGAGGATACTTTGTTTGAGCCTCCTCAACCATCACATCGCTATCTTCAATTCCAACGCCAATTTTGGGCTTCAATTCGTTCAAAATATATCCTACCCCAGATCTGATATGCAAAATTTTGGCATTTTCTTCGATTACAAACTTCAAAGTTCGCATCAATTGCCTATAAAAATAAGGATTTCTATCAATCCATTTCATTCGCAATTTGCCAATCGAATTATTTTTTTTGCGTATATTTTCTCGCCTATCATTTAAAAATGAATGATTTATCATTATTCTAATTGCAATTAAAAAAAATAAGGTATTTTAACCTAACTATTTATTAGAAAAAACTTTAATTAAAGAAAACGAAAATAAATGTTTTCGAAGTACATTTCATGATATTTAACGTGTCATTTTTGCCCGAAAATAATTACCGAACCAGCAATTTCTTTCAAAATTGGTAATTTTTCAACCC
>DZBP01000053.1:3804-18617 GCA_022729915.1 Draconibacterium orientale
CCGAAAATAATTACCGAACCAGCAATTTCTTTCAAAATTGGTAATTTTTCAACCCATTCGCCCATTTTTTTCACAAAAGGAATATATTTTGGTGCAACTGCCGGATGAAGAAAATCATAAGGAAATATTTTCACTACCGAAAAACCCATTTTTTTCATTTGCTTGGCTAAATTCCAACGAATTACAGCCGTTTCGTCAGGCGAATCGCCCAAAGCTCGCTTTAATGCCGGAATATTTTTTTGCAACAAAATTTGAGGATTCATCATATTAGGTTCGGCAAATATGAGTTTTCCCTTTGGTTTCAAGAGGTTTAACATTCCTTTTAAAGCCAAATCCATTTCCAAATGATGCAAGATTGAGCTTCCAAAAATGACATCAAAAGAATTGTGTTCGTAAGGTAAATTCATTGCATCTTGTACCTCAAATTTTACTTTGGGTAACTTTTGTTTAGCTAGCTGCAATAAATCTTCTGACAAATCAGTAGCTGTAATCTGAGCTTGTGTAGCTTCAAAAATTTTTTGAGTAAAAAGACCTGAACCACAGCCAATTTCGAGTACTTTGGAGTTTTGATTTATTTCGCCTAGTTCAATAAAATAATTTGCTCTTCGCTGAGCACGAATCTGTCCGGCAGGCGAACTCCAACCCCAAACTTCTTCGGCATTTTCGCTTATTTTTTTGCCATGGGCTCTTTCATTGGCAAGTCGTTCGTCCCTAGTAATCATTTGTATAGAAAATAAATTACCGGAAAATTTTAGTTAGCTCTTTCTCAAAATTCATCTCTGAAGAGTTAAAAATAAAGAAAAAACGAACTAAAATAAATCCGGCAATACTTGTTACTTATTATATAGAATTTCAATTAATTGAGCTGGTTCATCTTCATTATCACCTATTTGGTTCACAATTCTAAAGGCACCGGGATACTTCAACTGTATGAAATACAAATATCTGTCTACAGTATTTATGGTCATTCCGTCTTTAACATTTGGATTTTTGCGCAAACTTGCCATAATGACATATTTTACTTTTTTTATTTTCAAATCGCTGAGCAAATCATCAGGACTAACTGCTGAAAAATCAACAGTTTCACCATTTTTCACAGTAGTTTTAATATAATCAAAAACTTCTGCATTCAAAGAATAAAAAACGCCATATTCGTCTAAAATACTTACAATTCCTTGAACACTTTCCCATGGAACACGGTAAATACCATATAAATAATACTCAATATCGTTTCCATTAGCATCTTTTTTAGAACCTGTAACAAACGAATGTGTCATAATGCGAAGCGCTGAAACAATAGTTTCAGGCACCTTTTTTTCTTCCAACTCGCGCATATTTACAGCAAGTATCTGAGCATCAGAGTTTTTAACTTTGAGTAAAGCCGTATTCAAATCGGTAGTGAGCATACGGAAAATGCCAATAAATTCGCGTCCTTCACCATAAATAAATGAAATAGAAGGCTTTCTGCAAGCAACACCTAAACTATCCGGTATATTGTCGGCAGCCCACTTACTCATTTGTAAATAGTGAGTCCAATCGGGAGTAAATCCATATAACATATTGCCACTCAGATTTTTAGACAATACTTCGCGTGTAACTTTACTCCTTTCGCTTGTACGCGCAAAGCTCGAAAACAAAAGCAAAACCGCCAACAAATAAGGTAAAAACTGAAGCACTTTAAAATTTCGTAATTTCGATAAATAGTAAAAAGCCGAAAACAAAAACAAAATTATTAATGGCAAATAAGTAACAATAAAACGACCTTGGTCCCAAGTTTTTTGCAACACTAAGAAGGTTGCTCCTAACATGGCTGTTAAATATATTCCAGTAAAAAATAAAAATCTATTTTGTTTAAAAACCAATACAAATGCTAAAATAAAAATAGCATAAGTAATTATAGTTAAGAAAGTTATATTAGGTTGAATGGATAAATCGGGACGTAAACCAAACATCATATACAAATGCTTGGAAATATAAAGTTGAGAGTTATCAACAATTCGCATCAAATAGCCTACAAAATCTTCATTTCCTTCAGCTGCATTGTAATAATTTTTTAATAATAAGCTATTTGCTTGGTTTTTAAATTGCACATCGGCATCGTTCCAAAGCAATGATTTCAACCCTTGTAACAAGAAATAAAACACAGAAAATGAAGTAATCGAATATGCTAAGCGAATCCATTTTTTGTCAAACACAAAATACAAAATTACAGCTGCTAGTGCTACGTAACCAATACTTCTGGTTAATCCCATAAGAACCAATAATATACCAATAATAAAAGTCTGTTTTATTTCTATTTTAAAACCTAAATTATTCGTATTTTCTTGCTCATTTGAATTAATATAATATTTAAAAAAGAATAGGAAAAACAAAGACTGAAGCACCATAAAAAATGCTTCGTTGTAAGTTTGACTTGCAAAATACAATAAATAAGCATTTAAAGAGCTCAAAATCATGGTAATAACCAACAAACTAGCAGGAACTTTCTTTTTAAAAGCAAAATAAAAAAAAGTAGTTTGCAACAAAATGAAAACAAAAGATACTAATTTGAGCATCAAAACATTAATACCAAAAAGAAGTACAAAAGGACTCAACACAATTGGATACAAAGGTCCTTGAAAATCAGGATATTTGAACTCATGAATAAAGTCTGAAGCTCTAATAATATACATGGCGTCATCGCCCGTCAAACTTACTCTCACTTCAAAAAGCATTGCAGCAAATAAAACTGTAAGTGCCAAAGAAATATAAAAAAAGAGTGATATTTTTTTATCAAAAAAATTGTCTAAAGAAGTTAATAAATCCTTAGCAACTTCATTTTGAACAATTTTAGCTTTTTTTCCAACATTTTTAGAAGGTTGGTTTGTTGAAGGTTTCATAATTTTTATTGAAAGTTTATATTAATTTTTTAAAGTTAAAATTTAAACAAAATAGTTTAATATTCTGAAAACAAATTAATTACACATCAAAAAGTAAATTAATTATCTGACAAAAACATAGTATCCCAAGGCGGTAAAAGTATAGATTTTTGCGTTAATATTTCAAGAATTTTTGCATCGATATACTTTTTATTTATCACTACTCGAAACATATATTCGTCAAACCACTTGTCGGTCATAATAAGATAGCCGTCGGCACCAGAGGTTTTTCCCCATGAATTTTCTACTAACCATTTAGTAGTTTGTTCGTTAGCATTAGTATCGAAGCCCACCAATGCCATTCCGTGAGTAGAGGCGCTCTCGCGTGAAAGAATGCGTTCGGCTTTGTTCATGCCAAATTCGACTCCAAAAAGAGCGGAATAATCGTAATTTCCTACATCAGAACGCCCAATTTCGGAGTTCAATTCTTTACCAACGTCGCACGAAAAATACATGGCATCGTTTGCTTTTATTGAGGCTTGCGCAAAAACTTTGATTTCATTTACAGGCAAATTGATATATTTCCAATTGATTCCTTCCATTACATTGCGGTCATTTTCAATCTCATAGAGTTTGTAGTAATCACGTGTAGGGTCGTCCATGAACATTATGTAATCGTCAAAATTAATGTCAAGTGTCTGTTTAGCAAACTCTTGAGGAGTATATTTCTGTTCATTGATTTCACCGGTACTCGTTTTGTATCTCCAAACAAATTCCGTTGGTGGTTCTCCAAGCGAAATAGCTAATATTCTGTAAATTGCAGCTAAACTTTCGATTTTTAATTTTTCAATGTTTCCTTTTTTGGCAACCACCAAATCTCTCAATTTCAAAGCTTCTTCACGAAGTTTCAAATTAATAATCGAAGTCATTGGCGAAGTTTTTTCGCTCTGAAAAGTCTCTGGCATAGCGTCTTTGGGTACTAAACCGTATTTTTTTACCAAATTTACATACGAATTCCAAACTCCTCCATCACCTACCGGATTTGAAAAAATAGTAACCACTTCGCGCGAGTCCATTGGCAAATTAGCTGTTTTTATGGCAGTTTCGAGAAAAAGATTTGCTTTTTCCAAAATATCCCAAAAATAAAGATAATTGGTTGAGTATTCAAATGCAGGTAAGTTATATTTTTCTATCATCTTTGGACGCATAATATTCATGCTGGTAAACATCCAGCAACGCCCTGAACTTTTTTGGTTTGTGATACCTTTTACCGAAACTTTGTACTTAAAAAAATCGTCTAATTTGCCATTTTTTTCATTCGACAAGGCAAGTTTCTTTATTTCATTGGCAGTTACTGCATTGGTCATGGCGCGTGTAGCCGGATCGTTGTAATTGTAGGATTTTTTAATTTCTTTCAACATTTCTGCCGAAATACTTCCTGTTTGAGCATTCATTAGATTTGATAATAAGATACTTAAAACTATAAATTTAATTTTTTTCATATAACTATATTTTTTTTGAGAAAAAACAAATTTTATAAATAATTCTATTTTAACTATTTAGCTTAATCAATAAAATCGCTAATTTTTAAAACTACTTCAAAAGAAAATTAATTATTTCTGAGAATCCAGTTCCTTCAAAAAATTATAAAAAATTAGCATTTTTTTGAGCAATTATAGCTTAAAGTTTTATTCGTTTTTTCTAAAGGCAAAAATAGATATAATAAGTAAACTACACAAATTGTTTCTTGGCAAATATGTAGAAAAATAGATTCTAAAGCAATGAAAATTACTTAAAACCAACATTTTCATTTTTTAAGTTTTTTATTCGAATAATTTTTGTTTATTGAATGAAATATCTATCTTGCACGGCAAAATTTAACGTTAAGTATCTAAGTTATTTTATTTGAGATATAAATTTTTGTAATCAAATAAAATTTAAGTACTTGTAAAAATAAATGATACAATTAAATTTGGTTCACTACTTATGAATAAAGATTGGAAAGAAGCAACCCTTTTTCAGGCACTTTTGCCCATAATCGTACTAATTGGTTTATTAGTGCTAAACATCAAATTTATAGACTATTTTGGAGGCGATGCGCTGAATGGCGCAAACCAAATGGCACTGATTTTTGCTTCTGCAATCGCCTCAGTTATAGCGGTTAGGCTTGGTAGAAACTGGCAACATGTAAGGCGATTTATAGTAAAAAGTATAGGTTCTGCAATGCCTTCGATGCTAATTTTATTTTTAATAGGCTCACTATCAGGAACTTGGGTTATCAGCGGAATAGTTCCAAGTTTGATATATTACGGACTTCACATTTTAAATCCAACCTATTTTTTAGTAGTTTCGGTAATTATTTCTGCAATTATTTCGTTAGCAACCGGAAGTTCTTGGTCCACAATAGCTACCATTGGAATTGCACTGTTTGGAATCGGAAAAGCTTTAGGAATAGACGAAGGCTTGGTGGCTGGAGCAATTATTTCAGGAGCCTATTTTGGTGATAAAATTTCGCCACTTTCCGATACTACAAATTTAGCACCTGCAATGGCTGGAACTGATTTATTTACACATATTTACTACATGTTATACACAACTGTTCCTTCACTTATTATTACGCTAATAATTTTTTTAATTATTGGTTTCAATATCGAAAGTCAGGCATCGGCAACGAATATTTCCGAAATGATTACTGCTTTAGAATCAACATTTTATATAAGTCCCGTTTTGTTTATCGTGCCTATTTTTTTGGTTTTCATCATTATAAAAAAGATGCCTCCTGTACCTGCTTTGTTTTTAGGAACTATTGCAGGAGCTATATTTGCTGTAATTTTTCAACCACAAATAATCAAAGAAATTGCAAATTTTAATGGAAACTACGCACTTAGTTCTTACATTGCGGTAATGAAAACCATGTTTGGAAGTATTAGTATTTCAACTCCAAATCACTTTGTAAGTGAGCTACTTGCAACCAAGGGAATGAGTGGAATGCTAAATACAATTTGGCTAATACTTACGGCTATGGTTTTTAGTGGTGTAATGGAATCTGCCGGATTACTTCTTACACTAGCCAATTCGATAGTGAAATATGCAAAATCAACAGGTTCATTGGTAGCTTCTACCATTGCTACCAGTATTTTTATGAATGCAACAGCATCAGATCAATATATTTCGATAGTAGTTCCGGGCAGAATGTACGCAAAAACGTATGAAAAAATGGGAATAAAACCCGAAGTTTTGAGCAGAGCTTTAGAAGATGGCGGTACAGTTACTTCTGTGTTAGTGCCTTGGAATACTTGTGGAGCAGTACAATCGACAGTTTTAGGTGTTCCAACCTTGGTGTATGCGCCCTATACTTTTTTTAGCATCATAAGCCCATTCATGAGCATTTTGTTTGCATATTTGAACATCAAAATTCGCCGTTTTACGCCCGAAGAACGTGAAGCGATAAGAATAGAAAACGAAAAAAATGAATCAAACAAAGATTGATTCTATTTAAAATGAGCAACTTGAATACTTAAAAACTAAGACAAAAAAAATTGTATATTTCGTTTTGCCAAGTACTTAAATTTTATTTGATTACAAAAATATTTACGCCAATAAAAAAAAGCACTGGTGCTTAAATTTCGCTCAATTCGAGCCAACGCATTTCTTTTTCGTCGATAAGTTCGATTAAGTCAGAAATACGTTTCGATTTTTCGACAATTTGCTGAGTAGAAAGTGTACCGGAACTTAGAGCTGTTTCAATTGCATTTTTTTCATTTTCGAGCAAATGAAGCTCTTTTTCGAGGGCATCAAATTCTTGTTTTTCTTTAAAAGTAAGTTTTCGAGCTTTCTCTTTTTCAGGCTTTTCTTTTTCAGGTTTTGCTTCTTTTTCAAGATTTTTCTGCTCTTTTTCCTTTTCTTTTTTTAGCTGATAGTAATCGGAATAATTAGATGGATAATTTTTAATTTGAGCATTTCCTTCAAAAACAAACAGATTATCAACCACTTTGTCCATAAAAAAACGGTCGTGCGACACGATAATCAAGCAACCGCTAAAAGAAAGCAAATAATCTTCTAACACATTGAGTGTCATTATATCTAGGTCATTAGTAGGCTCATCGAGAATTAAAAAATTAGGGTTTTGCATGAGTACCGTCATCAAATAAAGTCGCCTGCGTTCGCCACCACTTAGTTTGCTCACCAAACTGTAATGCATTTTGGCATCGAACAAGAAATATTCTAGAAACTGCAAGGCACTCAGTATTTTACCATTTCCAAGCGTTATAGATTCGGCAATGTCTTTGATTACTTCAATTACCTTTTTATTTTCGTCAATTTTAATTCCAGTCTGCTTGTAGTAACCGTAAACTACGGTTTCTCCTTTTTCGATACGTCCCGAATCGGGTAATAAATTTTCGGTGATAATATTCAAAAAAGTCGATTTTCCTGAGCCATTATTTCCAACAATTCCAATTTTTTCGAATCGTGAAAATTTGTAGGAAAAATCTTCAACTATTTTTAAATCGCCAAAACTTTTAGAAATGCCATGCAATTCTAATATTTTTTTTCCCAAACGGCGTGTTTGGATTTCAAGCTCCATACGCTGGTCTGTCATTTTTGCAGAAGCTTTATCCTTCAAAACTTGAAAATTATCGACTCTGTATTTCGCTTTTGTTCCACGCGCCTGAGGCATTCGATTTATCCATTCAAGTTCCTTGCGCATAAGGTTTTGCGCTTTTGCCACATTCAAATTATTGATATTAATGCGCTCTTCTCTTTTTTGCAAAAAATGAGTATAATTTCCTTTGTAAAAAAAGACTGTATTATTGTCAATTTCAATGATTTGGTTACAAACTCGGTCTAAAAAATAGCGATCGTGAGTAACCATAAGCAAAGTACTTTTGGTTTTTTGCATGTACTTTTCGAGCCATTCAATCATCTCAAGGTCAAGATGGTTGGTAGGTTCGTCCAAAATTAACAAATCGGGTTCGTTAATTAAAAGATTCGCCATTGCTATGCGCTTTTTTTGTCCTCCCGAAAGTTGCCCCACTATTTGATTCAAATCCTCAATCTTGAGTTGCGTAAGTATCTGTTTTACTTGTAGTTCGTAATCCCACGCTTTGTAGAAATCCATCAAATCAATTGCTTCTTGCATGGCTTCTTCATTGGCTGAAGCCAAAGCTTTTTCGTAATTTTTAATAGTTTCGATTATTTGATTTGACGAAGCAAAAACTTGCTCCAAAACCGTTTTTTGGTCATCAACCGGAGGATTTTGTTCTAAATAACCTATTGATATATCGCTTTTTTTGGACACATTGCCACTATCTGGCGTATCTTTTCCGGTAATAATATTGAGCAAAGAAGTTTTTCCAACACCATTTTTGGCAATTAAAGCAATTTTTTCATCTTTATTTATACCAAAGCTAATATTCTGAAATAGAACCAGTTCGCCATAAGATTTGGTTAAGTTTTCTGCCTGTAAGTAGCTTATCATAAGTTATTTGTTGTAAATATTTTAAATGTAAAAAAGCAAGTTGTACATCGTGCGATATTGATGCTTTAAATTGCAAAAAATTTCGCCAAAAATTTGTTTTCAAAATCTAAACGATTGAATAGTTTGCAAATAACAAATTTGGCAAAATTTAACAAACCGAATTGTTTATTAATGTTGCAAAATTAAACTAAAAAAAAGGTTTTAAAAATTATTTTTTTGATTGAATTACAAATTTCAGTGCAAATGAAATAAAAAAAACGGCATTAAATGCCGTTTTTTTCCTTTATTTTTTTGAAGAAAAAAGTAATTAATAAAATATTAAAACATATCTTTTACTTTATCAAAAAAAGATTTTTCTTGTTTGGTAGGATTTGGTTTAAAACTATCCGAACCATTTAATTTTTCAAGAATTTTCTTTTCATCTTTAGTAACTTCTTGAGGAATCCAAACATTTACTCTAACAAGCAAATCGCCTCTACCATAACCATTTACATCTGGTAAACCTTTGCCTCTAAGCCTTAAAACTTTTCCGCCTTGTGTGCCTGGAGCAATTTTCACTTTCACTTTGCTATCCACCGTAGGAATTTCGACAAATGCGCCCAAAACGGCATCCGGGAAAGTGATAAACAGATTGTAAAGCAAGTCATTTTCGTCTCTCGTTAACGTTTCGTGAGGTATTTCTTCCACCACAAGAATCAAATCGCCATTAATTCCGCCTCTCCTAGCAGCATTTCCGCGCCCAGAAACAGAAAGTTGCATTCCATCGGCAACTCCGGCAGGAATATTAAGTGTGATTACTTCGTCTTCCTTCACAATACCTTCTCCTTGACACACAGCACATTTGCTTGTAATCATTTCACCAGAACCTCCACAATCGGGGCAGGTTGAAGAAGTTTGCATTTGCCCTAAAATGGTATTTTGAATGCGAATAACTTGTCCGGAACCTCTACAAGTAGAGCAAGTAGATTTAGAACTTGAATCTTTGGCACCGCTTCCGTCGCAAGCTTTGCAAGCAACATGCTTGTTTACTTTTATTTTTTTCTCAACACCAGCAGCAATTTCTTCGAGAGAAAGTTTCACTTTTACTCTCAAATTTGTACCTTTGTTGACTCTTTTTCCACTTCTATAACGTCCACCTCCAAAACCGCCACCAAAGCCGCCAAAACCGCCGCCAAAAATGTCGCCAAAATGACTGAAAATATCTTCCATGTTCATTCCGCCACCGCCGCCACTAGCACCGCTAACACCTTGATGTCCAAATCTATCGTATCGAGCACGTTTTTCGTCGTTGCTCAAAACATCATAAGCTTCGGCTGCTTCTTTAAACATTTCTTCAGCCTCTTTATTATCAGGATTTTTATCGGGATGATATTTTATGGCTAACTGCCTGTAAGCTTTTTTAAGTTCGGCTTTGTCGGCATTTTTTTGCACGCCTAAAATTTCATAATAATCTCTTTTTGCCATTTTTCCAGTTTTATAAATTATTCGCCAATAACTACTTTGGCATAACGCGAAATTTTGTCGTGAAGTTTATAGCCTTTTTCAATTACATCTACTACTTTTCCTTTCAACTCATCAGAAGGAGCTGGAATTTTAGTGATAGCTTCGTGCAAATCGGTATCGAATTCCAAACCAATTGCCTCAATCTCTTTCATTCCACGCTGAGCTAAAAATGAAGTGAAGTTTTTGTAAATCAATTCAATACCTTCTTTAATAGCCGCCACATCTTGTGAACTTTCCATTGTTTTTAGCGCACGTTCAAAATTATCGACCACTTGCAAAAGGTTAACCAAAACATCTTCCGAAGCAGTTTTTAGCATTTCCATTCGCTCTTTGAGAGTGCGTTTACGATAATTGTCAAATTCGGCAGATAAACGTAAATATTTGTCTTTCATTTCAGACAATTCGCGCTCCAAACGCACTTCCATTGGTTCTTCCTCTTGTGTTTGATTTGCGTTATTTTCGTCAAGCGTTTGGTCATTCGCTTGATTGTTTTCTACTTGCTCGTTTTCTGCTTTTTCTTGTATTTCTTGCGTTGCTTCGAGTTCATTAATAAGCTCTTTTTCAACAGATTCGGAAATATTATTATCGTTTATTGGCTCTTTTGCTTTCACGCTATTCAATTTATTTTTAGCTTTTTTATATAATTTTGTTTTTGCCATATTTCTTATTTTTTTTAAAATACCCATACTATTTTAGATAAAGCAAATAATTTTGCTATTAAATAATTCTCAAGTAGTTAGCAAAATTAAAAATTTCAATTAATTTTGGCTTACTACTTAAAAGGTTAAAAATAAGTCCTAACCAGCAAAATTGTTGAAAGCAAAATATTTGCCATTGCTAAACTATTTTGTGTTTTAGTTAGAATAAAAAATATATTAAATTGATTATCAAACAATTAATTACAACAAAATTTAAACAATTTAAACTGACAAAAAGCACAAACAATTGCCAGATTGACAAAAAGCGACAAAAAAAGCTGTAAATTTGACAGATTAAAAATGAGAAAAGTGAAAAAAAGAAAGCACAAAAGTGGTTAGATGTTTTTTAAAAAATAAACTAAAAAATGCTTAGTTGTGAGGTTTTATTGCATTGATTTTTAAACAAAATTATTCGTCAAGTTCTAGTAAAAAATAAAAATCTGCAAATATTTTATTCCCATTTGTTTGTACAAAAATTGTGTATTTTTTCCTTTTTTCAAATTGAATGGCACTATTTTTTAGAAATCTAAAATCAATATAGTCTCTATTTGAATTTTTCTGAATAAAAACAAGTTCGTTTTTGTCATTATAAATAGAAATATCGACCCTATCGTCTTGCAAATTCCATTCAAATTGAAATTCATGCGGATTAATGAAATAATAAATGGGTTGATTATTAGTAAAGGAAAATTGATTGCATTGA
Source organism: Draconibacterium orientale (assembly GCA_022729915.1). Taxonomy (GTDB): domain Bacteria; phylum Bacteroidota; class Bacteroidia; order Bacteroidales; family JAIFNL01; genus JAIFNL01. The sequence goes on from DZBP01000053.1 coordinate 15,046, forward strand.
AAAGTGTAATTAAATGTACTTTGTAGTTGAGTAATTGAATCTAAAACATTAATAACTAAATAATAGCTGTGCTGTTCATTAAAAACCAATTTTTGTAATTGATTATAAGTAATAGCCGTATCCAAGTAATTTTTAGCAATAAAAAGAACCAAAGAGTTTTCTTTGTCAATTATTTGCAAATCGAGAACATGACCCCCCGATTTCCATTCAATTTTAATGTTTTCAGGTTTTATAAAATTAAAATAATTGGGTGTATAAAAAAAATGTTGCCCAAAATCTCGAAGTTTAGATTTTGAAGTTGTCATTGGATTGGTTGTGAAATTTTTGATATAAAATTCTTTCAATTCAACATTTTTAAATACATTGGAAAGAAAAAGAGTTTTTACTTCTAATGCTTTTCCTTCCTCGATTTTGTGCCATGCACTCGATATTTTTTCAGACACCGAATACATTTTTAGATAAGCAGATTGCTCTGCTTTTAAAAATAAACCTTCCAAATCGTTTGCCTCAAAAGTAAAATGTGTATTGTCGGCTTGTTTGGAGGTAAGCTTAATTTCTCTGTTGTTAATTCTATTAATGAGTAAAATTTCAGAAACAGCTTGGTCTGTTTCTACAATAAATTTTTTACTAGCTTCTATTTTTATACTAAAAATTAACAAAAAAATAATAATTAAATGTTTCATTTTCTAATAATTTACTAAAGTGAGTATAATCACAAAATTAAGTGTGAGGTCAATTTTGTGGAATAATTAAATTAAAAACGATTGTTTGTGCAAAAAAAAATTAAATATAATTTCAAATCTGAAATATAAAATATATCTTTACATTCGGTTTTACAAATATACATTTTATTTATAAGGTTTTTTATGAATAGTCTATCTTTTTTTAAATATATTTTTTTATTTTTTCTATTTATTTCATTTTCAATAGTATGTAATTCAAAACAGCCCCTTGATTCGGTAGATTTTTATATACAAAAACTTAAAAAAACACCAATCGGTGAATTAACCAATAAATCAGATTATATTTCTGATTTTCAGAAAATTGCAATTTACTATTTGTTAGGAATAAAGCATTACGAAATGCAAAATTTTGAAAAAAGTCGTGTTTATTTTGAGTGGATAGTGGAAAATCAAAAGCAAAAAATTTCAGATGTTTTTTTATATCGCATGAATGTAAACATTGCTTTATGTGAAAAAAAACTTGGTAATTTTGAACATTCAATTGTTTTTTTTTCAATAGCGCAGCATTATATTCAAAGTACAAACGATAGCATCGAAAAAACGCTTTTAATTTACGATATTGGCGAAACGTATTTTGAATGGGGAAAATACGATTTGGCGGGTGAATACTTGCAAAGGCTCGAAATTCTACTCAAAAAAAACAATCAAACCGATTTATTAATAGAAACTTACATAAAATTAGGCGCTATTGCGCAAAAAATGAATTTATCACAGTCAGCAATTTCCTATTTTGAAAAAGCAAAAAAAATAAGCCAGAAGAATAAGCAAAGTGAAAATTATGTCAATTCGCTCATTAATTTAGCCATTGAATATATTTCGACTGAAAAATTTGAAAAAGCAGGGTATTTACTCGACGAAGCTCGCAATATTTCGCAAAAAATAAACTATACCAGAGGTTTAATTTATTCTCAAAAGCAAATAGCTCAATTGTTTGTGGCAAAAAATGATTTTCTTACAGCTTTGATTTTTTTGCAACAATCGAAAAATTTAATAACTCAAACGACTGACACCGAAACGAAATTGATAATATACAGCAACATAGCTACTGTTTATAAATTGATGAAAGAATACCAAAAAGCCTTGTTTTATTTTGAAAAACAAAATGAGTTGTACTTAAAAATAGGGCTTTCTACCCATAAAATACAAAACATGCTTCAACTTGCGGAAGTGCATAAATTATTAAAAAACTATTCGTTAGCCGAAAAATACATTGATTCGTGTATGATTTTTTCGCTCGATTTGAAGGAAAAAAATTTTATAGAACAAGCTCGTTTTCAAATGGCTGAAATTTTTATGCTTCAAAATAAATACAGCCAAGCCGAAAATGTATTGATGCAATTAATACAAACCGAAGATTCCATCATTGACCAGCACTTAAAAAGTGGTATTTATTTGCGAACTGCTGAACTGTATAAAGCAAAAAATATGCACGTAAAATCTCTTTTTTATTACGAAAAATATTATACATTGCAATTAAATACTATTAAGAAAGCAAATACTTTTGAGCTCAACAAACTTCAAACGGAAAGTAAAATAGGAAAACTAAGCGATGATTTACAAAAAACAAAATTAAGTAATCAGTTGAAAGAGAAGCAATTAAGCTACAAAAATAAGCTTGTAGTATTTTTAAGTTTGTCCGGTATATTATTTATTGTATTGAGCCTTATGTTGGGCAAGCTTTATATTGAAAAAAACAATTCGTATAAAGAACTGATTAAGAGAAATATAGAACTTGCAGAACAAATCCCGTTTAAGGCAGAAAAAATATTAGTTGAAAAACATTTTTTACAAAAAAATGACAAATATGCAGAGTTAATTGCTTCATTAATAAAACTATTCGACAAAGAGTCCATTTACATGCAAAGTGATATTTCGTTGCAAAAAGTAGCGGAGCTACTCAATACAAATCGCACGTATTTATCGTCGGCTATTCAAGAAGTTTTAAGTACTAATTTTCCGAACCTCATCAATAAATACCGGATAGAAAAAGCTCGCAAACTGCTTGCCGAAGATTCTCAAAAACTTTCAATCGAGGGCATTGCTTTGAGTGTAGGTTTTAATTCAAAATCGACTTTCAACACGGCATTCAAAAAATTCACCGGAGTTACGCCTTCCGAAATGCGAAGCCAAAATGAAAATTAGAAAAAGAAATTAAAAAATAAATCCGTTTTTAGGTTTGATAATCACAAATCAAACGTTCGGATTTTACAATTCACACAAACAACTGAAAATAAAATAATTAGAAGCGTTCGAATTGTACAATCCGAACGCTTTTTGTTTGTTAGAAGTTTCAAAAGCGTGTAAATTTGTAGTACAAAAATTAACCAATAAGCGGAAACCGAAAAGCTTTACGAGTAGGTGTTTTTTTAATTAAATGATGTTATGAAAAAAAATAATATTGGAGTATTAATATTACTCGCATTAATGACCTTATTGACAATTAGCTGCGAAAAAGAACCTTCAGCAGCGTTTGCTGTTGCCTCTACTTTATATTCGGGCGAGGACATTAGTTTTACCAACACCTCGAGCGATGCATATAGTTATTTGTGGGATTTTGGCGATGGCGAAGAATCAACCGAAATGAACCCAACACATTATTATAGCAGCCCGGGAAGTTATACCGTAACATTAACAGCCACAAGTAGTAGTGGCTCAAACAGTATATCAAAAGCATTAACAGTTTTGCAAGGTACTCAGTTGCATTTGAATTTAATGTACGATGGAACTACAACTCCTGCTACAAATTTTATAATTCGCCTTTTCGATAACTACAACGATTGGTTCTATGAAACAAATATGCTTTTAGAATCAACCACTGATGCGTATGGC
>DZBP01000226.1 GCA_022729915.1 Draconibacterium orientale
AGTTTTAACCAATTTTTAATTTCCAATTCTTTTTCAAGGGCTTTAACCATGTAACCAAAAATTCTAAAATTTCCGTCTAAACCTAAATCGTACCACTGACCATCGTATTGGTAAAAATGTTGATTGGGTTTAACATTTAACGAACTTATTTGGTAAGTACCTTGTGGATTGCTAACTCCAAGCGGATAAGTAATAATTACATAAATATCTTCGCCCGGATAAATGTACTTAGTTTCGTTTAAAGGAATGGTATAGAACTGACCAACAAAATCTTGCTCTATTGCAGTGTAGGCAAGTTCGCCTTTAGCTACAACGGGCGCATTGTTTATATTTGAACCTCCGGCTCTAATTTCAACAAGAAGTTTTCCGTTGATAGCCGATTCGCAGCGATACCAAGTTTTTATGTGCGACAAACTAAATCCATCGGCAGGTGCTACGAAGCGAGTTGCCGATTTAAAAGCTGTAAATGTACCAAAACCAAGCCAGTTATATAATTCGTTTTCAGTATCATACTCTAACACGCGGTTGTAAACTTCGTCCTTTGGAGTTAGTTTCGTTGTTTGTTTTGAAGTATTTTCTAAAACAAATAACTCGTTTGAAGGCACAGCATAAGTTTGGCTTGAGGTTTGAACAGCGTTTGTTTCGGCTAAAGCTCTGTGAAAAGCTAAGTCGATATTCCAATTCAATTCAGAAGCACCTGAGTTTTTAATGTAAACAACAGTATCTTTCTTGTACGTTTTATCTTCAGCATTAAATACGAAATCGGTTTTATCCATTTCAAAAGCCGGAGGCAAAATTACGTTTGCAGTTATGTAGCTTGTAAATACTACGTTTCCACCAGCATCATTAATGTAAGCTGTATCAAGGAAGGTACCTACTCCACTTGGAGTGAATGTGAAATCAAATACCCATTCGGTTTTTGGTTCTAAGGTACGAGCATCAACAATAACTAAATTGCGAGGAGTTATGTAATTTTTACCTGCAAAGCCTTCAAAATTAATTGAACCTGCGGGATATGCCGATATTCCTGAGCCTCCTGCCGGATAATTGTATTTTAAAGTCGATTGGCTATTGGCAAAGGTACTTGTACCGAAGCTTACTTTTTTAGTTCCATCGTTGCGAACAGTCATTTTCTTTGTATAACTTGCACCTTCAGTATAATAAACTGTACCTAAATCAACATTTTGCTGTATGATATTAGGAGTTCCTTGAATGGTAAGATTTACAGGGAAATTAACACTTTCGCTTCCTATTGTGTTATTTTTAACTACTAAATTGGTAGAATAAGTTCCATCGTAAAGAGTAGATGCATCTAAACGCATCTTAACTTGTTTAGAAGAATTTCCGGCTACTGAATGTTTTTCAACAGGTAAAAATGAATACGAAAAAGGAGCTCCTGTATTGGGCAAGCGTCCAAAAAAAGCCAAAGTTCCCTCTGTTCCATCAGCATTTTCAACACCAACTAAACATTCTATTCTTGAAAGTAAGAAATCTTTGTACTCAAAATCAATTCTACCATCGAAGTAATAAATCAATTGGAAACTAAAACTTGGCTTGCTCATTCCGGTCATATCTATATAATTATGCCAGCTTACAATCATACGGTTTTCTTCCATTTTGTAATATACACCGTGTCTTTGGTCTTCTACCCAATCATAAAGTTTGATAGGACCTGCTACCGGTGAAATTACATTGTTGATTCCATCTTCGCTATCAGGAATTCCGAAAGGAAATAGAAATGCACCATAAGTAGTTGGTTTTGAGAAAGAAACCCAACCTTGCAATCCTATATAAAGTGTATCGTAAGTAACACCATAATAGGTTATAGGTCTAGGCATTGCCCAAGTGTACCAATATTTATAACCTTCAACCTCCTCATTCCAATAACTGGCAAGGCGACTAGTACCTTCATCGTTTCTAATCTCTATAAAATTACTAGTAGTTTGTGAAGAGGCAATGTATTCAAAATCTTTAATGGTCGAAACACCTTTTTGAGCGTTTTGAACAGGATACACGTTTTTAGTAGGAACAAAAGCAAAATCAAGCTCGCCTGCTGCTGTGTTATTTACATTTATTACGGTATCTTTAATAGCTCCGGCTTGAATTGTGTAATTAATTGAAGTAGGATTAAGTACTAGATTCGGATTTTCGTGAACTGTACCTAAAAGAACAACTTTGTGAGTAACTCCGGCTGAGGTAGTTATAAATACGCTATCAACCAATTCGCCTGCTGCTGTACTTGTATTTATAGTGATAGGCAGATAAGAACTTTGCTGCAAAGCCACATTGAAAGGCGTAGCCAACGATGTGCTATACAAACCTTTCTCAAAACGAACAGTTGAAATTTCCGAACCTGCCGAACCATAATTAATTATTTGCAAAGGAATAGTAACAACTGATGTTTTAAGCACATTACCAAATTCCAAGGTATCTTTCATTACAACGAGTGAATCTTTTCCACCTGAAATGAAGTTTGCAAAAGTTGTATGTGTTTTAATTGCTTTGTAACCATCGTTACTTACAATTGGAAGTATTTGATAAACAGCACTTTGCTTTGCTTTTTTAGTGTCATACGTAACGTTTACAGTAGTACTTGCGCCGGGCATAATTACTCCCGAAGGATTTGTAATACTGCTCACAATAGAAGTACCCGGATGTTTGATTTTAAAAGCAGCTCTTTCATAAGCTCCGGTTTGTCCCATTCCAATAGGATAAACACTATTATTTATCAAAACAACATCGTCGTTTTCTTTGTTGATAAGACCAATCAAATAAGGGAAGCTGTTTGCATACGTTTCTGCTTTGGAGAAGAAAATGTTTACATCGCCATTGGCATAAATTGCAATTTCAAACTCTGGTGTACCTGCGCTATAATTAAGAAATTTATAATGCACTCTAAAAACACCAACATCTTGTTTATAATACAAAGCACCCGAACCCGATGTAAAATCAGCTTTTGCCATAGTAGCAGTAATCATATCAAAATCACGGAGGTAAGAACCTCTAATTTCAGAACCGCTTACATAATCTAAATTTACATTTCCATCTTCGCCAAAAACCAATGCTCCTTGCTCGTTAATCCACACTTTGTCGTAGATTCTACCATAAAATGGAAAAGAAAAACCTAAATCTACTTGTTTTGCATAAGTTGGACCTTTAAGTTCGTTCCAGATATTATTGGTAGTAACTCCTACGTAACCCAAAGCCGTTAAAGCGGCTGCGTTGGCTACAAGTAAATTATTTTCGTAAGAATATCCGTAAATATTTTCTGGTTTTTCTAAACCTTCCACCACAAAATTAGGGTCGAAAGTAGGAATTTTGTAATATAATGGATATTTTCCGGTATTTGATAATGTAAAAGTTTGGTCTGCAATAGCATCGCCAATAGCTAAGTCGCCCGGAATTGTTACCGTTTCGGGAGTTACTGTCAAAATAGCGGGAACTGTTGCTACACCAAACACATTGAAGGTATATTTTACTAAGCCATTATCTAAGGTAATTATTCCAGAGAATGAACCTTCTACTGTTGGCTGAAAAGTAATAGTTACAAAACCTTCACCTCGTGCAGGTACATTCGGAGTGCTATACATTCCACTTGTAGTTTCTACTTTAAACAAAGTATTGTCGGAAGATTTAATAAACGAAGAGGAATTAAGTTTGTATCCGGCATAACCTTCATTTAAAACCTGAACTTGTATGGTTTTCTTTTTTCCAGTAAAAACACTACCAAAGTTTACTGTTTTTGCTGTCAAAAGTTTTGGCAAATGACCATCAACATCTACACTAATTGCAGCTCTATATACTTTGTCGTCGGTATCGTTCGACAAGAAAACCAAGCTATTGGTATAGTTACCGTCAATTACATTTTCGGCATCTAAACTTACATTCATTAATGTAGAATCATTGCCTAGTAACGAACCGTTCATTGGGTCAATGGTCAAATAATTGCTAATTGGCTCCATGTTACTTTCAGCCCAAATAGTCCAAACATATTTTTCTTCGTCGTCTTGAACGGCTTCTTTTAGAGTAAGCCATGTTTGCCCCATATTTAAACTCATGCGGCTATTGTCCGAATCGGTTTCTTTTAATTCTTTACCAACTCCCAATGGGTATAAGTTGCCATGTGGAACGTGAACAACTATCCAAAAATAAGTATTATTTGGGATAAGTAATTGTTCTGTCATTTTAATAACTTGCTGATAATCATAAGTGTAATTATTAGCAGATACATATTCCTGAGCATAAATAATCTTAGCTGTTTCTATTTCTTTACCTGTATAAATTTCTAAAATTACAGGTCCGGTAGCAATATTATGTTTCAAATGCACTCTTACATCGGTAAGGTTAAAGCCTTCTGCATTGCTAACTAAATAACGTTGTGCTGCCGAATTTGTAAGTGAAGTATCGTTATCGCCAATAATAAGCGAAGCTGAACCAGTGTAACTCATTTTAGAAGAAGTCCAACTCGATGGAATGGGTGCTTCTACGGTATTAATTATCGATTGTAATTCAGTTTTTCCAATATTCATTTTTGAAAAATCGAAAGCAGATACAACAGGATAATTAATTTTAGAAACATCAAATTGGTCGATAGTGCTAGTTGCGTGGCGAGCTGTTACTTCCCAGTTTAATACGCCATCGTTGTCGTTGAACAAATAGGCACTTTGAGTAGCTGTTTTGTTAGCAGCAACATCTACCACAAACGACAAAGGCTTTTCAAAACGAATTGCAGG
>DZBP01000227.1 GCA_022729915.1 Draconibacterium orientale
TAATGTTTATAAAGTTATAATTAAGCTTTTTAGCAATCTTATTACCAAAAATATTTTAAAATTTTTTTTTTTTGGTTATTTTATTCTAAAAATGATTATTTTTGTAGTTCATTAAAATTTCAAAATATCTAAACAACTTCGTTAAAGATAAGGATTTATAAACTTTTAAAATTGAAGTACCATCAAAAAGCGATATAAAATATTAATAGCCTTTTTCTTAATCTTGGTTACAATACCTTTGTTGTTGTACGCCGTGTTGAGAAGCAGTACCATGCAAACTTATCTGGTTCAAAAGATTACAAATTATATTTCGGAAGAATATAATACTAAAATTACCATTGAAGGCGTGGACATCAAATTATTTAAAACAATAGTACTCGAAAAGCTGTATGTAGAAGATTTGCAAGAAGATACTCTCCTGTATGTTGAGGCTTTTGATGTTGGAATTGATGAGTTTAAATTCTCTGATAATAAGCTTGTTATAGGTAGTATTGATTTGAATAATTCCACTATAAACGTGAAAGTAGATACAGCCGGTGTAATGAATTTTCAATACCTTATTGATGCTTTTATGTCGTCGGAAGAAGATACAACAAGCTCTGCTCCATGGGATTTGAGTGTAAAAAAATTAAGCATCAACAATGCAAAACTTTCGTATTACGATGCGCTTGCCGATACGTTGCCAGATTCTCTTTCTCAAAAAGGAATGAACTTTTCTGATTTAGCATTTAACAATACAAACCTGATTGTTAGCGATATAGTGCTTGGCGATACTATTTCGTGTAAGCTCAACAATGTGAGCATGAAAGAGAAAAGTGGTTTTCAAATTTCAAATATTACTAGTTTGGTTAAATATTATGATACTGGTATTGAGCTACAAAATGTTGGTATAGCTTTAGAAAAAACATTAGTTCAGGCTAATCATTTTATTATTTCGTATGATAGTTTGGGCGACTTTAGCGATTTTATGAATAAAGTAAAGCTCGATATTGACATTAAAAATACACGTATTTTTACTAGCGATTTAGCTTATGTTTCTCCACTTTTAGATGGCTACAATCTCAATCTTGGCTTCAAAGGTCAGTTTAAAGGGTATGCTAGCGATTTGGAAGCCGACTCTGTGGAATTGAGTTTTGAGAATAATACCAGTTTACTTACTCATTTTACTGTAAAAGGTTTACCGGATATTAACAACACAAACTTTGATGTTACTATTCAGAAGCTTTCAACATCAAAATCGGATTTAGATAAAATCAAGCTACCGCCTTTTGATGCAAATAGCTCACTTCCTGTGCCTTCGCAGGTTGCTTCGCTCGGAGTTATCAATTATAGTGGCACTCTTAAAGGGACGATTTCGCACATCGAAAACAAAGGCAATTTGATGACCGATGCCGGAAATTTGAAAGCCGATGCAATCATTGATTACGATACGCTTACTAGCAAAATAGATTTTGATATGCAACTAGATGGCGAAAATATGGTTGTAAATAAATTGCTAGGCAGCAACGCTAACTATGGAAAAATTAATGTAAATGCAAAACTGAAAGGTACCAACGAAGGCAACTCGCTTGATGCTGATATTGAAACTGTTATAAGCAATTTTGTGTTTAATGGCTATACTTATTCCGAACTTGAATTGCTTGGTAAAGTTACCGAAAAAAGTTTTAATGGAAAAGTTACCTTAATTGACCCAAACATTATGCTCGATGTAAATGGCGACTTTTACTTCACCGACGATTCGGCTTCGTACGCGTTTAATGGCTCGCTTCTACAAGCTCATTTAGAAACTCTTGGCTTGGACACTACTCGCAAACAAGGTGTGCTTTCTCTTCTTTTTGAAGGAAATTTGTCAGGTGCTTCGTTGGATAATTTAAATGGTTCGGCAAGTATTTTGAATATTGATTACATTAGTGCAACCGATACTTTTATTTTGGACGAATTAAAATTTTCGGCAAAAAATAATTCCCAAAAACATTTACACAAACTAAATATAAACTCCCGTTTGGTTGATTTTTCTGTAACTGGCGATTATATGGTTGCAGATTTGACTTATTCACTCGAAAACTTTTTGAGTAATTATTTACCTTCGGTTATTGCTAAACCCGAAGTACCAAAAGATAGACAAATTTCGGATTCAAAAATAAATTTTGAGGCTAACATAAAAAAAACTAGCGATTTATTTAAGATTTTTGTACCTGGATTGGATTTAGCTGACGGTACAAATTTTAAAGGCAGCTACAATTCTAAAGGCAACTATTTTTCTATCAATGGTTATTCGCCTTACATTGCTTACAATGATCAGCGGCTTTCGCAAATTACCATTAATACAAATTCTACCGACAATGAATTGGCTACCACTATATTATCAGAAAGGTTAAACTTTACTAAAGACAATAGCATAGAGTTTTTTGAATTGAAAAACGTTTTACGCAACGATTCTATCTTACTTGGGCTAAAATGGAACAGCAAAGGTGATTCGGTAAAATATTCCGGTAGTATTTCTACCATTTCTACCATAAAAAATAAGGCAACTGGAGGTACTATTATCGAAACATACATTAAACCTTCGCAAATTGTTTTAGCCGATTCGCTTTGGAAAATTTCGCAAAGTTCGGTGTTTATTGATAGTTCTAATCTTTTAATCAATGATTTGGAGATTTTTAATCGTTCTCAGAAGATTAGAATCGATGGTGCTGTTTCGGCTAATGATAAAGATACCTTAGTTCTTGGATTTAATAAGTTTGAATTGAATAATTTGGACTTAATTACTGCCGAAAATGGAATTTATACTGTTGGGCAACTCAATGGAGATATTAAAATTAGCGGTGTTTATACTTCGCCTTATGTTTTTTCGGAAGCTAAAATTGATAGTTTTGTATTAAATGATGAGTTTATTGGCGATGTAAGGCTTTCGGGCAATACGTTTAAAGATAGAATAATGGTGGACGTTGCAGCTCAAAGGTTAAAACTCAAAACTCTTGAACTTACGGGAAATTACAACCTCAAAACCGATTCGCTCGATTTTGAATTGATGCTCAATAAATTTAGATTGGAAGCTTTGCAACCTTATTTTGTGGGAGTTATCTCTGGACTCGATGGACGTATCAATAGTTATCTAAAAATTGACGGTACTACCGAAAAACCCAGAATTAATGGTATTCTCAAATTCCATAAGTGTTTATTTACAGTCGATTATACAAAAGTTCAATACAATTTTACCGATAGTATTTTTATTACCGAAGATAAGTTCTTTTTCAAAAATATGGAAATATTTTCCGGTAGAAGCAGTAAAGCCTTCTTGAGTGGTGAAGTAACTCACGATTATTTTAGTAATATTGCTATGGATTTGACCGTAGATGCTAAAAACTTTTTGTTTGTAGATACCAAACCGGGCGACAACGATTTGTTTTATGGTACGGCTTATGCTTCGGGATTGATAGGAATTAAAGGTACTCTGGACAAAATCGTGGTTGATGTGAACGTAACGACAAAGCCTCGAACGCATTTGTATTTGCCACTTAGTACGGCTTCGGAAGTGTCTGAAAACAATTTTATTACATTTGTGAATGTGGACACAACGGCTAAAACAAAAGTGGAAGAAGTATTGAGCGATATGTCGAGTATGCAAATTAATATGGCTGTGGAAATGACGACCGATGCTATCATTGAAATGATTTTTGACGAAACGGTGGGTGATAAAATGACGGCACAAGGTTCGGGAGCTATTCGTATGGAAATTAATACTTTGGGCGATTTTAATATGTATGGAGAATACAATATTTCGAAAGGTTCGTATTTGTTTACGCTTCAAAATCTTATTAATAAATATTTTGAGGTAAAACCCGGAAGTACGCTCAAATGGAACGGGTCGCCTTATGATGCCGAATTGGATTTGACGGCGGTGTATAAAATTAAAAAAGTTCCGCTTTACGATTTGATTCTCGACGACGATTTTAAGGATACAAAAATTCCGGTTGATTGTAATTTGTCGATGGAAGGAAATTTAACAGCTCCAACTATTAAGTTTGATGTTGATTTGAAGAATGCCGATGAAAAGATTGAAAGCCAAGTGAACAATCTTACCGAAGACGATTTGAACAAACAAGTTCTTTCGTTGTTGATTATCAATAAATTTCAGCCATTGCCGGGTTTAAGTTCCGATTTTATCAGTGCTGGTGGAGTGGGAGTGAATACTACCGAATTACTTTCGAACCAATTGAGTAACTGGCTTTCGCAAATTTCGAATGATTTTGATATTGGTATCAATTACCGACCCGGAAGCGATATTTCGTCGCAAGAAGTGGAAGTGGCTCTTTCTACTCAGCTTTGGAACGACCGTGTTAGTATCAATGGAAACGTAGGTGTGGAAGGTCAAGGCGCAACAAGCGAACAATCAGGTAGTAACCTTGTGGGTGATTTTGATATAGAAGTTAAAATTACCAAAAATGGAAAATTTAGAGTACGTGCTTTTACTCGTGCTAACAACAATACGGTCTATGAAATGGCTCCTTATACACATGGTGCCGGTGTTTTTTATCGTGAAGATTTCAATACCGTAGGTGAATTGCTCAACAAATATAAAACTTCGCTTTTTAGTCCGAAGAAAAAAGACCAGCAAAAGGAAGAGAAGAAAACTGTTCCGAATAAAGATGCTGTAATTAAAGAAGAATAGAGATTGA
>DZBP01000228.1 GCA_022729915.1 Draconibacterium orientale
CTAAAAATTGCATTAATTTTTTCCGTTTTTTTGCAAGTTATTACTGCAATTATCGCCATAAGCTTAATAAAACGTACAAAAACAAACATAGCCTGGTGGCTTATTTCTTTTGGTTTTTTATTGATGGCAATAAGGCGTGTTTATGAGTTCTTTGCAATCTATTATCCTAAAGATGTGGTAATTAACGAATGGATAAATAGTTGGGTAGGAATTATAATTTCTCTAGTAATGCTAGCAAGCTTGAGTTTTATTAAGCGCATTTTTAACGTACAAAAAAGAATACAAGAGATTAAAAATCAAAATGATGCAAGAGTATTTTCCTCGATACTAAAAACAGAAGAAAGCTTGAAGCAACATTTTTCTAAAGAATTGCACGATGGTTTAGGTCCACTTCTAGCAGCAGTAAAAATGGCTTTAAGCGCTATAAACCATGAAACTATAACAGAAAAAGATAGAAAAATATTAGAAAATGCCGAAAAACTTATTGACGAATCAGTACATACTGCAAAGGAAATTTCAAACAAACTGAGTCCTCATGTTTTGAATAATTTTGGATTACAAAAAGCGTTGAAAGCCTTTGTTAGCAAGCTAGGAAACCAAGATTCTCCCAAATTTATTTTCAAAACAAATATAGAAAATTTGCGTTTTTCATACAATATCGAAACATCTATTTACCGCATTGTGTGCGAGTTAATTACAAACAGTTTAAAACATGCTGAAGCTCAAAATATCTACTTAGATATTTTGAAAAATGATAATTATCTAAATATCAACTATATTGACGATGGCAAAGGTTTTGATTATGCCGAAAATGAAGAAAACACTCAAGGTTTAGGAATATTAAACATAAAATCAAGATTGAAATCAATAAATGCAAATTTTAGCCTTTTTTCTAAGCAAAATGAAGGTTTTAATATTAATATTTCAGTAAAAATATAGTAACATGAAAAAAATCACAGTTTTTTTAGTAGATGACCACAAACTTTTTAGAGAAGGGTTGAAACTTTTGCTGGAAACTTTAGATTACATTGAATCCGTTTGGGAAGCAAAAAATGGAAAACAGTTTTTAACTTCATTGAATTTGCACAAACCCGATATTGTATTTATGGACATTGAAATGCCGGAAATGGACGGAATTACTGCAACAGAATATGCCTTAAAACTTTACCCTGATATTAATATAATTGGGCTTTCTATTTATGGGAACGAAAATTATTATACACGAATGATTAGAGCCGGAGCAAAAGGCTTTGTTCTAAAGAACTCAAGTTTGCAAGATGTAGAATACGCAATGTCGAATGTAATAAAAGGAGATAATTATGTTTCGCAAGAAATTTTAAATTGTCTATTTAACGGAATTGACAAGAAGAAAAACCTGAGTTCTGATTTTTTTGACCGAAAGAGAAAAGGAAGTTTTATTTCATATTTGTAAAGGGCTTTCAAATCAAGATATTGCTAATGTACTGTATTTAAGCAAAAGAACGGTTGATAAACATCGAGAAAACTTACTTTCTAAAACCGATTCGAAAAATACTGCCGGATTAGTAATGTATGCCGTAAAAAACGGAATTGTAGATATTTAAACACATAATGCTTTGATTTTAAGCTATTTAATAAAAACAAAAGAACAAAAATTAAATGCCTTACGTCTTTATACGTAGTACAATTTTAAGTTTTTGAACTGTTTTCTTGTATCTAATTATTTTCTATTTTTGTATCACAAAATTATACAAACTAATCGTACAAAAAGCGCTTGGTTTATAACAAAATAACATTTTTTTGATAACAAAAATAGAAAAACATGAAAAAAAACTTTTTCTTTACTACAAACTTATTTTTCTTTTTAATTATTTATTCGAGTAGTTTTGCTCAATTCCAATTTGATGCTCAATTGCGAAATCGTTTAGAAATGCGTAATGGCTATAAGCAATTAATCGCTGATAATCAACAAACTTCTGCTTTTATTTCTCAACGCACTCGATTAACTTTTTTATTCCAAAATGAAACGTTGAAGCTCAAAATATCTCCGCAAGATGTTAGAGTTTGGGGCGATGAACAACTCGGAAGCTCAAGTGGTGTTTTGGGCGATAATGCCTCGGTAGATGTTCATGAAGCTTATGCTGAATTGAAATTAAATGCAAAAACCTCACTGTCAATAGGTAGGCAAGAGCTTGCTTATGATAATGAGTGGCTTTTGGCAGCACGCAACTGGAATCAAAACGGACTTACTTACGATGCTGCACTCTTAAAATTTGCAACTAACTCTGTTTCAGTTCATCTAGCGGCATCTTGGAATTCGTCTGCCGAAACAGTGCAAGATAATTTTTATGCATCAGACCGCATTAAATCACTGAATTTCTTATGGATAGATAAAAAAGTGAATGAAAATTTACAACTATCAATGTCATATTTAGCAACAGGAGTTACTAAAACACTTACTAGCAACGCTATACGATTTAAACACACTTCAGGTTTGTATGCAAACTACAAAAGTAAAACGCTAAATTTTAGAACAAACATTTATTATCAATTAGGGAAAAATATTGCTGATAATACGGTAAATGCCTTTCTGTTAGATGGCGAATTATCATATATTTTTGGTGGTTTTTCAGCGGGCATCGGGACAAGTTACTTATCAGGTGATGATAATGTAAATGATAATACGGAAAAACTTTTTGATATGTTCTATGGAGCAAGGCATAAATATTTTGGACACATGGATTATTTTGGAAATATTCCTAAAACAACAAAACAGGGTGGTTTAATTGATTTCAATGCATTTATAAAATTTAAAACGTCCGATAAAACATCTATTACCAATTATTCTCATTATTTCAAACTTGCACAGAGCAATACATCATCGCCTAATGACAAAAATCTAGGATTTGAGAACGAACTATCACTTCAATACAAATTAAGTAATTGGGTAAATATCCAAACTTCTTATCTTTTCTTTTTACCTACAGAAAGTATGAAAACGATACAAGCTGTAAGCGATGCTAAAATGCAACAATTTTTCTTTTTGCAATTAACAATAAATCCAACTTTATTTTCAAATTTAAAACAAGAATAGTTTAAAATAGTTTTTTTACAAACAAAATAATTTTAAAAAATGAAAAAAATAATTTTCCCATACTTAATACTTAGGGATTGTAACGAAATAACATGGTTATTTTATGGAAAAATTAATAAATTGTTATATGAACTAAATTCTTTTATTTCAAATCATAAAATAACGAAATAAATTCTTTTACTAATTTGATAATAAATAGGTTATTTCGTTACAATCCCTTAGTATAATATTATTAAGTTCTTGTGTTTCAAAAAAACAAAAAGATCAGACAATAAACATTTCCGGTGCTTTTGCTCTATATCCAATGGTAGTGCAATGGTCAGAAATTTATCAAAAAGAACATCCTGAGGTTCGTTTTAACATTTCAGCAGGAGGTGCGGGCAAGGTATGACCGATGCATTGTCTGGAACAGTTGATATTGGATTGGTTTCGCGCGAAATATCACCCGAAGAAATAGCCAATGGTGCTTGGTTCTTAGGACTTTGCAAAGATGCTGTTTTACCTACTATCAGTGCAAACAACCCTTACCTCGACTCGCTGCACAAAAGAGGACTAACAAAAGCTGAGCTTACAGCAATATTTATAGATGCAACACTTTCAGATTGGAACCAAATATTCAAAGGTGGAAAATCGCTAAAAATACAAGTTTACACACGCTCTGACGCATGCGGAGCTGCCGATGTTTGGGCTGGCACATGGGCGGAAAACAAGAAAACTTAAAAGGAATAGGGATAAATGGAGACCCTGCACTTGCTGAAGCCGTTGCAAACGATGCCGGTGGTATAGCTTTCAACAATACTATTTTTGTTTATGATATAAAAACTGGCAAAAAAAATAAAAATATAGAAGTACTTCCTCTCGATAAAAATGAGAACGGAAAAATTGATGCCGAAGAAAATTTTTACGATGCTTTCTCTACGGTTTTAGAAGCAATTTCGAATGGTAATTTTCCATCGCCACCTGCTCGTGAATTGTATTTCGTAGCCAAAGGGAAGCCAACAAAAAATGCTACAATCGATTTTATAAAATGGTGTTTAACTGATGGACAAAAATATGTTAGCCAAGCTGGATACGTTCCTATTTCTCAAGAAAAAATAGATGCTTATTTATCATTACTCGATGAATAAACTTTAAAATTAACCAAATAAATTATGAATTATGAATTAAATAGGTAATTTATTTCATAATTCATAAAATACCAGAATATTTATATTTCAGGAAAGCAAATAATTTAAAATTTTATTAGCAAGCAAAATAAATGTATCTCAGACGAAAAATTTTAAGCAAACTATCAGATTCATGGATGCTTATAACATTGGTAATGATTATTTTATTACCATTACTAGTAGGCATCGCTTTGTATTTTAGAGCAGAAGGCTTACTTAAGAATACTGGATTAATTCACTTATTAGGAACAAGCGAATGGTTACCTCACGAAAGAAAATTTGGTTTTATTCCACTAGTACGCGAACGTGCTTTTGCAGCTGCTGCTATTCTTACGATTATCATAATGATTATTAGCATATTAGCCAGAGTTTTATCAAACAAATATTCAAAATTAAATTTGAATAACTA
>DZBP01000229.1 GCA_022729915.1 Draconibacterium orientale
ATTTAGAATTTCACCTTTCCACGTTTTTTTGCTACTGATTGTATTCCATAAATTATGGTAAAAATCGAACGAATGTTTGCCGGATTTTAAAAATCGAGGATTTTGTCCAAGACATTCATCTGATGTATAACCCGAAATTTCGGTAAATTTTTTGTTGGCATATTCAATGTTTCCATTGGTATCGGTAATTATCACTGAATTAGCACTTTGCTCAATGGCTTGGCTCAATTTCAGGTTGATAATTCGCGTTGTACAATTTTAGTTTATTCATCTTGTCGAACAAGGAAGAGGCTCAAGTAATTTTTTTTTATTTTCAATTTTATTTCAAAGATATAAAATAATTTTGTATTGTAAAATTTGTTAAAATTATTTTTCTTTATTTTGAAAATAGCCCTATTTATTAGCTATTTAGGTATATTTTAATTTCTCTTTTTTACTTTCAAAAAAAAAATATTTTTTTTTTTTATTTTAAGCAAAAAAAGTCTATTTTAAAATTTCAAAAAAAGCAAATTTATTGCATATTTTTCTATTTTTGTGGCAATTATTTTACTACTAATTAATAATCAACTAAATGATACAAGCACACTTAGGTGAATTTGCCGCACTTCTTACTGCATTTTTTTGGACATTTACGGCACTTGCATTTCACAAGGCAGTAAGTCATGTGGGTTCGCTCACCGTTAATTTTATTAGGCTTTTTTTAGCTTTCTTCTTATTAAGTGGCTTGTCTTATTTGCTCAGAGGCACTTTTTTGCCCTCCGATGCCGGCTCGCATCAATGGATTTGGTTAGGACTTTCGGGGTTAATTGGCTTTGTATTTGGCGATTATACTCTTTTCAAATCGTATGAATACGTTGAAGCTCGAATTTCGATGCTCATAATGGCACTTGCTCCGCCAATGGCATTTTTGATTGGTTGGATGCTCATGGGCGAACAAATGACTTTGCAAAATATTGTAGGAATGTTATTTACACTTTTCGGCATTGCACTTGTAATTTTAAATAGGGGAGTGAGCGAAGAAAGTCAAAAAAAGAAATTTTCGTTCAATTATTCTATCAAAGGCATACTTTATGCGCTTGGAGGTGCACTTGGTCAAGCTGTTGGAATTGTTTTGAGTAAATACGGAATGCAAGGCGAAACCGGAATAAATTATGACGCAATTGCAGCCACTCACATTCGTGTAATTGTAGGCGCTGTTTCGTTTGGAATAATCATGTCGTTAGCTAAAAACTGGAAAAATGTTTTCGCCGCTTTTTCGAGCAAAAAAACAATGAAACCCCTTTCGCTTGGTGCATTTTTTGGTCCTTTCTTAGGAGTTTATTTTTCTCTTTTGGCTGTAAAATATACAAGTTCGGGCATCGCTTCTACTATTATGGCAATAGTTCCGGTTTTAATAATTCCTCCGGCTGTGCTTATTTTTAAAGAAAAAGTTACTCTTAAAGAAATTATTGGAGCTATCATTACAGTAATTGGTGTAATGCTTTTCTTTATGGAAATTCCATTTTTGAATTAATACATAAAATCAGAAAACTACTGTATCAATTTGTTAATAAACAGCTTATTATTGGTTAATTTATGCACATTTTACTTTCAATTGGTTATAGTTGAATTTGTAGATTTAAAGGATTAAATTAATTACCGCAAAATTTATGTATATTTTAAAAATTTTGCGGTAATTTTTTTAAATTTTTCACCAAAAACTAAAAAACATACGTTGCTACAGCACCAGAAGTCAAATTTGATGTGAAAATTTTATCGCCTTGCTTGATATTGAATGTTTTAGTTTCTTCCGAATTGTTTATAACAATGGTAACAATTTTGCCATCAAGCGTTTTAAATGCTACATTTTGCAAATCTTCGGGCAAGCTCGATTCTATTCTAACCGATTGAGGACGAACAAATTTAGAAGCATGTGCTATGATGTAATAAGCTGTATTTCTGACAATTGCATCACCATCAATCGTCAAAGCACCTAAACATTCGGTGCAACCTCCATCGGTGTGAGGTTGTAAATTTTTGTCGGCAGCTAAATTCCACTCCAACACAGTTTTGCACCAATTTCTGCTTGCGCCTATAATAAGTTGATTGATATGCCATTGCATATCGCCGGCAAAATTTCCCGGTGCTCCAATCCATTGTTCGGTAAAATACAAATTTTTATCGGGGTGCGCCTTGTGAACTGAACTCAAATTACTAATTTCTCCACCATAAAGATGGAAAGCCGAACCATCGATGTATTTTTTTGCTTCGGCATCGTCTAAAATAGTAATCGGGTATTCTGGTTTGTCAGCATTGTGGTCGTAAATGATAATTTTAGTTTTGATGTTTTCTTTTTCAAAAAGTGGTCCCAAGTATTTTTTCACAAACAAGGCTTGCTCAGGAGCTGGCATAAGTAAGCTGGGATTGTTGCCCTGATGCAAAGGTTCGTTTTGAACTGTAATTGCATCTATAACAATACCTTCAGCTTCCATTGCACGAATATATTTTACAAAATACTGAGCATAAGTTGCATAATATTCTGGTTTTAAACTTCCTCCAATCGAAGAGCCGTTTGTTTTCATCCAAACAGGTGGCGACCACGGCGAAGCTAAAAACTTAATATTAGGGTTAATAGCTAAAATTTCTTTTAAAACCGGAATGAGAAATTCTTTGTCTTTAGCAATCGAAAATTTAGCCAAACTTGGGTCTTTTTCATCGCAATACGAAAAAACTTCAGCATCGAGGTCTGAAGCGCCAAGGCTTAATCTTAAATAGCTTATGCCAATATTTTCGCCCGAAAAATCGAAAAGTTCTTTCAATAATTTGCTTCTTTTTTCGAGCGACATGTTAGCTATATGCATTGCACTTCCGCCTGTTAAGGTAAAACCAAAGCCGTCCATAGCTTGAAACTTTGCATTGGTGTCGATTTCGATGGTAGGAAAATTGTTTTTTTTCCATTCCACAATCTTATCATTTTGAAGCGCAAAAAGTAGCGTTTTGTCAGGCTTGCTCATGTAAACTTGCACGTTTGAATGCTTAAATTGCTGATTTGTTTCCATTTTTTTGCTATTGCAACCAATTGCAAGTAGCATCAAAAATGGAATTAAAACCAAAATGATTTTGTTTTTTGTTCTCATTTTTTCAAAGAAATTAATGTTTTAAACTATTTTTCAAAATTTTGTAAATGTAATTTTTTTATTCAAAAAAAAACTTTTTTTGTGTAAAGAAGTCAATAATATTGCATAGTTAATTTTTACAAGTACTTGAAATTTATTTGATTACAAAAATATACGCTCCTTATAAAACAATATACTAGTTAAAAACTAATTTAGAGTTGATATGTATTTTTGAAAAAAGTTAACTATTTTTGCTTCCTATAAAAATCCAGACACAGCCATAACTAATCAAATTATTAAATATAAACACAATATCTACTTGAAAATCAATTGATTTTGAATTTTTAACGAAATAGAAAAATAGATTGTAATTTATTGCAAAAAAAACAAATTTCTTTTCTTTAAAATTTTAGCATAAAATCTAAACAGTTTATTATTTTTGTACTCATTAATACAATTTTTTTTTATATATTAGCAACTAAGAATTTTTCTTTATTTAATTAATAATCAATAAGAAATTTACTTTAATTTTCAAGAAATAAAATAAAATGACAAAAAAAGAAAGCAAGTTAAATACCATTGAAGAAGCCATAAACGATATAAGAGCGGGAAAAATAATCATTGTAGTAGATGACGAAGATCGTGAAAATGAGGGAGATTTTATAACATCAGCTGAATTAATAACAGCTGAAAAAGTCAATTTTATGGCAACTCATGGTAGAGGTTTGATTTGTGCTGCAATTCCCGAAACACGCTGCGTGGAATTGGATTTGGAACTGATGGTTGGCAAAAATACGACTTTGCATCAAACACCTTTTACCGTTTCGGTGGATTTGATTAATCCAAGTACAACAACCGGAATTTCGGCGAGTGATAGAGCTTATACCATTAAGGCTCTGGTAGATGCATCTACAAAATCTTCAGATTTAGGTCGTCCTGGTCATATTTTTCCGTTGAAAGCCAAAAATAGAGGAGTTTTACGCAGAGCAGGGCACACAGAAGCTACAACAGATTTGACTCGACTTGCTGGATTAAAACCTGGTGGCGCGCTGGTTGAAATTATGAACGAAGATGGAACTATGGCGCGTTTGCCCGAATTGCTTGTGATTGCTGAAAAATTTGATATGAAAATTATTTCAATTGCTGATTTAATTGCCTATCGAATTGCCAGAGAAAGCACCGTAGAAAAAGGCGAAAAAGTGAAACTTCCTACTAAATTTGGGGATTTTAGCCTTATTCCGTTTCGTCAAAAACACGACGAACTAGAACATTCGGCTCTGATAAAAGGAAGCTGGGAAAAAGATGAACCTATTTTGGTAAGAGTGCATTCGTCGTGCGTTACGGGCGATATTTTCCATTCGTTGCGTTGCGATTGTGGCGAACAACTCGATGCATCGATGAAAATGATACAAAAAGCCGGAAAAGGAGTAATCGTTTACATGAATCAAGAAGGCAGAGGAATTGGGCTTTTCAACAAAATGAAGGCTTACAAATTGCAAGAACA
>DZBP01000230.1 GCA_022729915.1 Draconibacterium orientale
ATACTAAATATTTAAAATTTAACTGATTACAAAAAGGTTTGTGTCAAATAAAATAGCACTCGCACTTATTTGTTTAATTTTCGAGACAAAAACAAAACACTTAAACTTACAAAAGCTACCACCGAAACCGAACTTGCCGGCATCAAAATAGCTGCAATAATAGGCGAAAGCATTCCTCTAACGGCAAAATACAAGCCTGCTAAATTATAAAGCACCGACAGAAAATAGCTAAAATACACAATCTTTACGGCTGTTTTGGAGAAAAGAATAAACCGCATAAGTTTATTAAACTGTTTGGCTTCCAAAATAGCATCGCAAGCGGGCGAAAAGTGGTAAATATTGTCGGCTATGGAAATGCCCAACGTGCTTTCGTTGAGTGCGCCTGCATCGTTTAAGCCATCGCCCACCATAAGAACTTGTTTGTTTTCAGCTTTCAATTTTTTTACAAATTCGAGCTTATCGTTGGGCAATTGTCGGAAGTGCATATTTTCGGGTTTTCCAAAAAGTGGTTTTAGTCGCTCTTTTTCCGAATCGTTATCGCCCGAAATAAGATAAATTTCACCGTTTTTGTGCAAAGCTTTGAGCACATCGCCCAAACCTTCTCTGTATTTGTTTTCGATTGAGAAATATCCAACGTATTCGTTGTCAATAGAAAGATAAGCTCTGTTGGAAAACTCTTCGTCCGTTTCTTTGCCAAATATAAACTCGTACGAACCTAATTTAATCGTGGTTTTATTATATTTGCCTATTACTCCTCGTGCCGGAAGTTCTCTAAAATTATCAATTTCTACAAACGAATCTATCTCAATACTTTTGTAAACTGTTGCACTTATTGGGTGAGTAGAATGTCGTGTAAGTGATTTAATGACAAGTCTTTGCTCTCTGGTTAATTCTTTTCCTTCAAAATGCACATTTACCTCATCACTTTGGGTTATTGTACCTGTTTTGTCAAAAACATAGGTATTAATTTTAGCTAATGCTTCGATAACGTTTGAGTTTTTCAAATAAAAGCCTAATTTGCCAAAAATGTGCATGGTGTTTCCGAAAGTAAATGGAATGGAAAGAGCCAAAGCACAAGGGCAAGCAACAATTAGCACCGATGTAAATGCCTTCAAAGCCAAGCTACTATCAGCCCAAAGCCAATACGCTCCGGCCAGAAATGCAACAGACAAAACAAGGTAAGTAAAATTTCGGCTTACTTTGTCGGTAAGTTGCGAAAGGGTATTGCTTTTTACCGATTTACTTTCGCTTTGTTCCCAAAGTTTTGTGAGTTTACTTTGTTTTACTTCGCTCAGTATTTTTACTTCTATGGCTGCACCTATTTGCCTGCCTCCGGCATAAAGTTCTGCTTCTAATTCCTTTTTCACTGGGTTTGCTTCGCCGGTAACAAAGCTGTAATCGATAAATGCAGTGCCTTTGGTCAAAATGCCGTCGGCTGGAATTAGTTCCTGATTGCGAATTAAAATTGTATCGCCTTTTTTTAGTGTTTCAATCAAAACGCTTTCTTCCTGTTCTTCGCTAAGTTTTGTGGCTGCAATGGGAAAATACGATTTGTAATCGCGCTCAAACGACAATGCCTGATACGTTTTGTTTTGATACCAACGACCTATTAATAAAAAGAATACAAACCCGCAAAGAGAATCCATGTAGCCTGCACCTGCGCCGCTGAAAATCTCGTAAGCACTCTGAAGAAAAATAGCCAGCATACCAATTGAAATAGGTAGGTCGATATTTAAGATGCCACGCTTGAGATTTTTGAAAGCCGATTGAAGATAATCGGTGCCACTAAATAAAATAACCGGCAATGCAAATGCAAAGTTCAAATATCCGAAAGTAGAACGGAAAGTATCGGAAATAAACTCACTACCTGGCATATATTCAGGAAAACTAAGCATCATAGTATTGCCAAAAGCAAATCCGGCTACACCTATTTTCATATAAAGTATGCGATTGTTTTGCTTGTTTTCTTCTTGGCTTACCTTTGCTAAATTGATAAAAGGAACGTAATGAATCGATGCCAACAATTCTACTATTTGCCTTAGAGTAATTTCGCTTTCATTGAACGTAACCGAAACTTCTTTCTTTACAAAATTAGTGAGCGATTGCCTAATGCCTTTGTTGAGTTGGTGAAGATTTTCCAGAAGCCAAATGCAAGAGCTACAATGTATTGATGGAATATAAAGCGTTACCTTTTTTATATCGTCTTGCGAAAATTCATACATTTTTGCTTTTACTTCGTCGCTGTCGAGGTAAGCGTATTTGTTTCCGAAGTTATAATTTTCTACTTTAATTCCGGGAGTTTCTTCTATTTTGTAATAAGAATAGAGTTTGTTTTCGTTCAAAAGTTGGTAAACTGCCTTGCAACCATTGCAGCAGAAATTCAAATTGTTCCAAACAATAGGGTGTTTACCACATTCTTCGCCGCAATGCACACATGTAGCCATAAGTAAATTTGATAGTTAGGAATTATAAATTCAATAGTTTGTAAAATTTTGTAAAACTAGATATTGCTGCAAATATAGCACTATTCTTTTATCTTTTCCAAAAAAAAAAAGCCTACGCATAGAAATGTAGGTTTTCAGTTTTTTTTGATAATCAAAAAAAAAATAACCACTAGGCAAAATTAAACATGCTATTTAATTTGATTTGCACCTATAACCAATACGTAGTTAAACAGGGTTAATGTATTGAGTATTTTATGGCAGCGTCATCATCGTAAGGTAAATTTTCAGGTCTTTTTTCAACCCTTGCAATAAATTTAGGAAAATGCAATACATCGTGTGTGAAATTTTCATCAAGAGTTAAAACATATTTTCTATCCGACAAAAAAACTACAGGAAGATGCTCTCTATCTTCGTCGTTCGATTTTAAATTTTTAAGCACTTTTTTTGTAAAATATTCCTTTTGAAAATCTTTAATTTGCTGATTTGTAATAAATATTCGCCTGCCTTGTTTTTGCATTTTTGCCAGAATCACGGCAATAGTAGTCAACGATTTTGCATACATCGAAGAGCGTGCGTATTCATTTATCAATTTCTGCGAAACAACTATGAAAGCATTATTTTCAGGTTTTTCACTATCATATTTTAATAACCAATGAATTAATTTTTTATACTCACTATCCATCGGATATGAAAAATTCTTTGCTATATTGTTGTCAATAAAAATATCTTTTTTCATTTCCTAAGCTTGCATTGCTATTTCCATTACATCAATTTCATACGTATCAAAAAAGTCAATCGGTGCATTGGCTATTTGACCATTTGTTTTTAAATCAATCGGGTAGGTTATTGTTTTTCTGCCATCGTTGCTAAAAAAATAGGTTTTAATTTCGTCTTCTTTTAACTCGCCTTTGGCAATTAATAATCGCAAACGGTTTATAATGTATTCGCTATGAGTTTCGATGATGTATTTTTTCCCTTTTTGGGTTTGCCAGAACAAATAATTTGCAAAATTTGCCTGAATGCTTGGGTGTAAATCTATTTCAGGTTCTGAAATAGCTAGAAGTGAGTTGTTTGGTAATTGCAAATCGGCTACAATAATGGGTAAAAGTTTGCTTACACCAAAGCCAACGTCCACAATTGACGAAAAAATTCCATTGGGCTTTGTTTGTATTTTAATATCGAACATTCCATCGCCTATTTTAGTGGTAGTTAATCCATGCAACAAACCTATTTTGGATAAAATATCAACTAATTCTTTGAGTTTTGGAGAGTTTGTTTCTTCCCATTCTATTATTTGATTTTCAAAACCTATTCCATTGGGCTGTATTTTATTTGCTTTGGGTATTTGTAAATAATTGCGTTGCGGATTGGTTCTATAAGAGTGAATAAAATTAAAGGGTAAATCTTTAGAGAAAGCATACTCTAAAAAAGATAAAAAATCATTTATAGCTAAACCATGTTTAAAATCGGTTAAATAATTTCTAACCTCTCGAATGGTTTCAAATTGTGTTTCTTCGTTCTTGCTATTAAAATTTTTATTGGTAAAAAAATAAGTGTTTTTGTCTTTTAATAGATTAAACGAATATTCACCACCAACAAAATCCAAACTTTTCAGGGCAGGTAGTCCATTTATTTGGTTATTTTCCCATTTTGTTAAAAAATGCCATGTATTTTTATTTTCAATTTTGAGAGTAAAGTCAATGCTTAGCTCTTTTAAAACATCGTATTCATTAGCCATGTTACGAAAATTGCCCATAGAAATCAAATCTCCGTTGGGCGATAAATAAAATGGGAAATTATCGGTTTGAAACATCGCTAGTAGCGCATAAATTAACGAACTTTTCCCACTGCTATTGGCGCCTGTCAATAAAGTGATGTTGCCAAAGTCAATTTCTACTTCTTTGAAACATTTAAAATTTTCTAATTTTATTTTTGTCAAATCCATACAGATGTTTTATTCTTAATTTACCTCATTTAACACCAAAAACGAACAATGTTTGTGTGTTTTATTTGTACAAATATAGTATTTATTTTGAAGGTAAAAAATATTCTACAAAAAAAAGCCAACGCATACTCAGCGTTGGCTTTTTATTACCGCATTAACTTGTCGTTTCGTCAGTAGCGTCTGGTGC
>DZBP01000231.1 GCA_022729915.1 Draconibacterium orientale
ATTAAACATTAAACATTAAACATTAAACATTAAACATTAAACATTAATCGTTAATTTAGACAAATACATTTGAATCGTATTTTCTAATCCAAAATAAAGCGCATCTGAAATAAGTGCATGACCTATCGAAACTTCCTTTAATCCGGCAATACGTCTAAAAAAGAAATTCAAATTATGCAAATTCAAGTCATGTCCGGCATTTAGCTCTAAGCCACATTGCAAAGCCACTTTAGTAGCTTCAGTAAAAGGCAAAATAGCTGCCTCAGGATTTGAAGGGAATAATTGAGCGTAAGGCTCAGTGTAATACTCAATGCGCTGAGTTCCTGTTTGCATTGCATGGTAAATATTAACCGGATTTGTATCAATAAAAATTGATGGTCTAATTCCGGCATTCTTTAAGTCGGTAATGATTTCTTTTAGAAAAGCCGCATGTTTAACAGTGTCCCAACCAGCATTAGAAGTAATCGCATCGGGAGCATCGGGCACTAAAGTAACTTGGTCTGGCTTCACGGCAAGCACCAAATCCATGAATTCTTTTGAAGGATAGCCTTCTACGTTCAATTCGGTTGTAACAACCTTGCGTAAGGCTCGCACATCTTCATATCTTATGTGGCGTTCGTCGGGGCGCGGGTGAACAGTAATTCCGTGTGCACCAAAACGTTCGCAATCTAAAGCTACTTGTATTAAGTCCGGAATATTTCCACCTCTAGCATTTCTAATTGTAGCTACTTTATTAATGTTTACACTTAATTTTGTCATTTTTTTTGAAAAAAGTTCGTATTTAATAAATAAATTGATTTATTTTGTAGTCAAGAAAAATAAGATTTTAAGAATCATTGATTAGAAACATTTTTAATTGAAGTATTTAAGCAGTGAACCAAATTAAATTGTATATTTTATTTTGCCAAGTGCTTAAAATTTATTTGATTTCAGAAATGTTTGCTCCAAATAAAATAGCACTAGTACTTAAAATGTTTCGTTTGTTTAAATTTTAATTTTCGTTACTACTGTTTTTTATAAAACAATCTGGCGCAAAAATAATCAAAAAAGATTATATTTTAACATTTTTGATACACAATTTAAAAGCAACTAGTAAGCTTTTAAGATAAATTGTGAATTGGTATTTAATTTGTTAATCTAATTTAATTCATTGTAATTCAAAATTATAAACTTACAGATTACAACTATAAGTAATGTAGAAAGGCTAGATTAGAAATAAAATTAACATCTCTTTTTTAATTAGTTTGGTTTAAATGTAAAAATTAAATAAATTAGCACAAAATTTGAGTTACTATATAATAAGCAGCAATTGAATAGTAATTTTATTAATGTTTGGAATATAAAAGAACAATTACAATGCGAACTCTTTACAGAATAGCAAAGAGCACATTAATATAGTAACAAATACAGTTTTTTTTAAGACAAAAAACAAATGCAAGCAAAAGAATTAATATCAGAGATTATTCCTTTTTTAAGAGTTTCAGATTCAGGCGAAAAAGCATTGACTTGGATGGAGATTTTTAGAATATCGCATTTGCCTATTGTCGATAACGGTCAATTGCTAGGAATCATTTCCGACACCGATATTTATGATTTGAACTCGATAAAAGAAGCCGTAGTAAATCACAATTTATCGCTTCTAAAACCCTATGTTTTAGAGAATCAACATATTTACGAAATCATTAATATTGTATCGAATTTAAAACTAACACTTATTCCGGTTTTGAGTCTCGACAAAAAGTACTTGGGAGCAATCTCTATGTTTTCGCTACTACATGAGTTTGGAAAAATGACTGCCATTGAAAACGAAGGTGGAATTATTGTGCTGGAAATGATGCCACACGAATACTCACTACACGACATAGCTAAAATAGTGGAAAGCAACGATGCTAAAATATTAAGCTCATACATAAAATCGGACCCCAACAAATCGTCAATGGAAGTTACACTAAAACTAAACAAAATTGATTTAAGCTCAGTTTTGCGCACCTTCGACCGATACAGCTACAATATAAAAGCTTCTTATGGCGACGACTCCAAGCTCGAAACACTATACTACGATAGGTATGAGATGTTTATGAACTACATAAATGTTTAAAAAGAAAAACGATACATCAACAAATAGTATAAAAGGAAAACTGTGTAAACTATGAAAGTTGCAATTTACGGAAGAAAGATAAAAGTAGATTTTTTAGAAGTGGTTCAAAAGTTATTTCAATTTTTCGACGAAAAGCAAGTAGAAGTTGTCATTTACGAGCCATTCTATAGATATATTTACAACACCACACAGTTTAAACCCACAGTTAGTGCGTTTTTCAATCAGCCCAAAGAGTTAAAAACAGACATAGAATTTATGTTTTCGATAGGTGGCGATGGCACTTTTTTAGAAACAATTTATTTTGTGCGCGACAAACAAATTCCAATAGTAGGAATTAATAGCGGACGATTAGGCTTTTTGGCAGATATCTCGCAAGAAAATGTAATTCCGGCTCTCGAACAAATATTTTCCGGTAATTTTGAAATCACCGAACGAAGCTTACTTCAGTTACAAACCTCTAACAATCTTTTTGGCGATTTTAACTATGCACTTAATGAGGTAACTATACTTAAAAAAGATTCATCGTCGATGATTAACATTCAAACATTTGTAAATGATGAGTTTTTGAACAATTACTGGGTCGACGGAATCATTATTTCTACTCCCACAGGCTCAACTGCTTACTCGCTTAGTGTGGGTGGACCAATAATAACTCCCGATTCTAAGAATTTTATAATCAACCCCATAGCACCACACACATTAACCGTTCGTCCGTTGATAGTACCCGACGACAACGAACTTTCGTTTGTGGTAAAAGGACGCAGCAACATATTTCTAGCAACGCTCGATTACCGTTCGGCATTTTTTGACTCATCGGTAGAACTAAAAGTAAAAAAAGCTGACTTTACTATCAAAACAATTCGATTTGCAGATAGAAGTTTTTTTGCTACTTTAAGAGAAAAATTGATGTGGGGAGCCGATTTTATACCCAAATTTAAAGAAAAAGATTAAAAATAAGCTTAATTTTAACATATTTCTATACAAAAATAAAAAAAAAATAACAGATTATATTATTGATAATCAAACTACTTACACAATATCAAGAATATTTTTTCAAATATTTTAATTTATTTTTTATTATTTTTTTTAAAATATTGTATATTTGTAAATGATAAGCTCGATAAAAAATCATTCTGAATCCTTTTTTTTGGAATATATTTTGTACTAAACTTAAGAAATTGTTTAAGTCTTTTTGGTAAGAGCTAAATAAAAAAAGTTGAATAATAAACAAACTAAAATAATAAAAACTGCTTAATTTTTTTTACTTTTGTAGAAATAATTAAATTATCAGACATAGTAATTATTTAAACACATGAAAAAAAGTATACACATTTTTAGCCTTTTGATGTTATTAGTTCCATATCTATCATTTTCGCAAGATGGAGGATATACATCACAATTTTGGAAGACAACCAGATACGAAGTTATTTTTGGTGCTGGAACTAACGTTTTTATGGGCGACCTTGGCGGTGGTGAAGGCGAAGGCAAAGGCTGGTTTGCTATGAAAGACATGGACTTAGCTGCTACTCGTCCGGTTTTACAACTCGGTGGTAGATACAAAGTTTTGGATTGGTTCTCATTAAAAGGAGGGCTTACTTATGCCAGACTAGTTGGCGATGATGCTAAATCGGCTGACTTAGGTAGAAAACTTCGTAACTTAAGCTTTATGTCAAACGTTTGGGAGGCTTCATTGCAGCTCGAGTTTTCTGTTTTAAGAGAAAACAGAGGTAAACGTTATATTTTCCAACGTAATTCCATTTGGAACAACATGAACGTATATTTCTTTGGAGGTATAGCTGGTTTTACCTATAACCCAAAAGCTGAACTTGACGGTAAAAAATACAAACTTCAACCTCTTGGTACTGAAGGACAAGGTTTAGAAGGTGGAGCAGCCCCTTACAAACTTACTAGTTGGGCTATTCCTATGGGAATTGGTTTCAAATATTATTTAACTCGCAACTGGAATGTTGGGTTTGAAGCCGGTTTTAGATACACCTTTACCGATTACATCGATGATGTAGGTGGTCTTTATTTTGACAATACCAAACTTGTAGGTGATGCCGCTCAAAAACTTGCCGACAGACACATTGTTTGGGCTGACAATCCGGTATATTCTACTTATGGTGGTGTAGATACTGATAATTTCACTGCATATCCAGAAGGTTGGAGAAGAGCTAGTACTGATAATTTGAACGACGCTTATGTTTTCTTACTTTTCAATGTTACTTACACATTTGAAAACAAAGTAAAAAAAGCTAAATTCCAAAAAAGACCGATTGCTTTCTAAGC
The DNA here is from genome assembly GCA_022729915.1 of Draconibacterium orientale. GTDB lineage: Bacteria > Bacteroidota > Bacteroidia > Bacteroidales > JAIFNL01 > JAIFNL01. Next base: position 4,388 of record DZBP01000231.1, read on the forward strand.
ATATTATTCAAAAAAAAACAAAAAAAGCCGAGTTTAATTCAAACTCGGCTTTTTTGTTTTAAAAGTTTATGTTTATAAAATTCTGTGATTCATTTCAATCTGTTATAAAATAAACCGAAAAGGCTGTTCTGCTTTGTTGTCGTATTTATTTCTTCTTATTTTGT
>DZBP01000232.1 GCA_022729915.1 Draconibacterium orientale
CAAAACATATCTTAACTTTGCCCTAAAGCTGTCCTAAGAATGGGGAGTACTGTAACTTGAACTAGAAAAAAAACCTAACTTGTATTTATTAACCACTAAAACTAAATTTGCATGATTTCTAATAATTGGCTATACCTTGAACCTTTTGTTCATATTTCTCTAATAAGAAATAAGGTTTTACTTTATAATACTCTAAATGGAAAAGCTTTAGAATATGACAATAATATAAAAATATATAATCTGGTAAAACGGTTAGATTACAATAAAAATTTATTGGTCGTTAAATTGACAAAATCTGATCTTGCAAACACGGATATTAAAAGTTTATTATATAAAATTAGAGTTAATTATATGGGTGATATAATTAATTCGCCAGCAATTAAGTTTAAGCCGGTACAAATAAAACCAATATTTAATATCCAAAGGAGTATACAAATTCTTAAAGAATCTGGAGAAGCCTCAGTTGGAACAAACGTGATGCAGAATTTAACCGAAGTATCGATAAATATTAATAGTGAATGTAATTTAAACTGTAAGAATTGTAAATACACTTTTAAGCAATTTCATTTTTGTACTAAATACGATAGATTAAAAACAGAACTAGACATTATTTATATAAAAAAAATAATTACTGCTCTTGCAGGTAGTTCTTTGAAAAAACTTAATATTACAGGAGGAAATATCTTAATGTATTCAAAAATTGAGGAATTAACTAATTTATTACTTAATTATACCTCTATCACAGAATTCTATATTCATTACAAAAACATATTAGAATATAGTGATGCATTCTGTTTATTAAACAACAAATTCATGTTAAATGTATTAATTGATTTCCCAATAAATCTTAATGGTTTAGAATCTATTAAAATATTAATTAATAAGAAAAACATAAAAACAAGTTTTACTTTTATTATTAATAAAATTGAAAATTTAATTGAAGCCGAAGAACATATTGTAAAATTAAATATCGAAAATTATACAATACTCCCCTATTTTGACAGGAGCAACTTATCTTTTTTTAAAAATAATATTTTTATTAGCAAGAAAGATATTTACGAGTCAAAACCTACAATAACTGACATTTATGCGCGCCAAGTTATAAACCCAAACTATTTTGGCAAATTAGGTATTATGTGTAATGGAAGTATTTACGCAAACTTAAATGGAAGAGTAATTGGTAATATTAAAAATTTAGATTTAAATGAGGCTGCTACCAAAGAAATGAAAGAAGGTACAAATTGGAGGAAGACAAGAGCTAATATTACACCATGTAAAGATTGTTTATACAAATTTATATGTCCTCCCATTTCAGATTATGAATATGGAGTTGGCAGTTATAATCTATGCAAAATTAATTAATGTCTTTTAATTCAATTTTTTATGAGTATTCAAAGATTAAAGCTATATAAATCATTGGGTCCACATATAACCGTTAAAAATGTTAATGCTATTTTGAAAGATAGCCAGATTTTTACAATTGAAAAACATTTTGCTATTCCAAAATCAAATTTGTTTGTTTGTTCTATAATAGCAAATGAAAAATCGTATAGATTTATAAATCAAACAATTAACAATGGCATTCCCCATATTTATGTTTTAGCAGGTGTTTATGAGGCATTTATGGAAAGATTTCAGATCATTAGGCTATTTAGAGACAAATACGTTTTAAAATTAGCATTCAAAGGATTTATCAAAGCAAATAGTCAATATTCATATTTTAACAAAAAGCTGATGAAGAAAACCTGCTACTTGAATTTATTAAAATACCTAATGAATAGCTTTCGTCTAATAATGGATTAGTTTTGTTTACAATCTAAAATTCTTTTCAAGAAAAACGTGCAAAAAATGAAATTAATCGAGACGATCTTAAACAACTAATTTGTTCACATGAAAACTAGAAGGCGGCTTATTGTTTTACTATTATTTATTGTAAACTTCACTTACTCTCAAATAATACAAATACATGGTGAATTAAGTGATAGCTCTTTAAAAGCACCAATACCCTATTGTGGCATAATGCTAAAAAATCAAAATGATTCAATTATTGCAGGTGTCTTAACAAATGAAAAAGGGGAATTTATTTTTAAGAATATAAATTATAAAAGGGGGATGTATCTTCAGACTAAGTATATCGGCTATACTGATAGAAAGGTTTATTTTTTATATAGTTCAGATATTAACGTTAATGTTGGTGTTGTTTTTATTCAACAATTTGCAAATCAACTGAAAGAGGTAATGGTTGAAAATAAAATAAATTATATCGAAGCTAAATTTGACAGAAAAGTTTTTAGTATAAGTTCAAATAAAACAGCTGCAGCACGTACCATCTTAGACTTGTTAAGAACTCTACCCGGAGTTATTGTAGATGATGAAGGAACTGTTCGTTTTAAAGGTGCTGAAGCAACAATTTATGTTGACGACCAACTTTCAAAGTATATATACCCTAAAATAGAAATGATACCTGTTGAAAAGGTCGATAAGATAGAATTGATAGATGCAGCAATGAGGACAGGAGGTGATGGTCGTGGTGGAATAATAAATATCAGACTAAAAGCTCTAAATCCTGATGGATTGAGTGGAATGGTATCTGCAAATATTAGTACAATTACTTTTGAAAATATTGACAAATCGAATGAGTTCATTAACCTTAACTATAAAAAGAGAAAAATCACCTATTTCATTAATTCCTCATTTGAAAGTATCATTAGAAGCACCAACACTTTAAGTAAAACCGATATATACACTTTTGAAATACCTAGTATTCAGAATACTGATACTTATGATATATATAATAGAAAAGTAAACTATAATTATATCGGTGCAATTTATAATCCCTCACAGTACACCAGATTTTATTTGAGTTATGGCTTTTTTAATTCAATAAATAATTCAGAATTTACTAGCATGTTCACTGAATACGATAAAACAAATCAAGAAACAATAAATGCATTTACGAATAATATCAATGATAAGAATAATCAAACTTACAATGGAATAACACTATCCTATTGGCATAAATTGGATACACTTGACTCCTATGTTAAAATGTACTGTCATTTTAATATGTATAATGGTGTTTCAGAACCTAATTCATTTTACAATTATAGCATAATAAGCTCAAATAGTGTAGATAGTATAGATAATTACAGCAATAAGAGAAACTTTTACAGCAAGACATTATATTTCAATTTATTTTACAACAATTCAATTTCAGCTCGAACACGGTGGAATTTATCTTATAATTTATCTCTTGGGATTCAAGATTCATTAGCTAACAAACATTATATTTTTGATAAATTATATTTATCTCAAAGTCAGTTTTCCAATGATTTTAATCAACAACATGATTTATCCTTTCGCATCGGAACTCAATTGAAAAAATGGAAGATAGACGGTGGTATTAATTTGTCAGATTTATATATTAATGGAAGTTATCTACGCTACAATTCAAATGAAGAAGATACGGTTATTTTTCTAAAAAAGAATTATTTTAAAATATTGCCATCAGCTACAATAGCATTTTCAATAAATGATAAGTCAGAAATCAAACTCTCTCTTTCTAAAACTACTAGTCTGCCTTATTTTCTTCAATTATCAGATTATATTGACAAAAGAAATTTATATTCCTGGTCTTCCGGAAATTCAGATTTAAAACCAGTTGATTTCTATTCAATCTACTTAGGTTATACTTACAACAAGGAAAATCTGAACGTATCCGCAGAGTGTTTCTTTAATTACACAAGTAATGAAGTTGCTGACATATCAATACCTTTAACTTCTTTATTGGTTTTAATCCAACCTGAGAATATATCGAAAACCAGTAACACTGGCATTGATTTATCCGTTTGGTATAAGATTAACAGCAACTTAAATTTTTCGCTGTCATCAAGTATTTTTTATGCATATTACAATACAAAATCTCTTGAAAATACAGCAGAATATTATAATTTACCAGTTGGCGATTTTATTAAAAGACAACTAGGCTACAATGTTAAATATAGCATGGAATATAAGCTGAGAAAAATCTTTGCTATGTTTTATGTAAATTATTATGCTAAAGAATTAACATTTGATGGGTATAATAAAGCATTTATAAACTCATCACTTAATTTAAGCCGGAAGTTTAACAATAATAAATTAAGAATTACAATTGGTTTAAATAATATCTTCAACGACATAGTTGAACATGGATCATATTCCGACAATTTTGGGGTTATCAATAATACTAAAATTACCGGATCTAAATATCAACGTAACTTTTCTTTTTCTATTCAATATAATTTCCGTCAGGGAGATAGAGGCACTAAAGATTATAAATAAAATAACAACTTGAACTCTTTCCCTCATTTTCAACAACTCGATACAATGGACTGCGGCCCCACCTGCCTTCGTATGGTAGCCAAGCATTATGGTAAAAGTTATAGTTTGCAAGGTCTCAGGCAAAAGAGTTTTATTTCACGCGCCGGCGTGAGCCTGCTGGGTATAAGTGAAGCAGCAGAAAGTCTTGGTTTTCGAAGCATAGGCGTAC
>DZBP01000054.1:0-14500 GCA_022729915.1 Draconibacterium orientale
ATGAATTTCAGGGCTTTAGCCCTTTACATTTTGAAAAGTGTCGCACATATTGTTAGGGATTGAGGCTTTTTTTCAAAAGAAGAAATTTACTTTCTAACACTAAATAGCTCATTTTTTTGAAAATAAAACAAACTTTAAAAAATAGAAAAGATAGCAGTAAAGCTTTTTTTTAGAAATAGAAAAAAGTTTTTATTTTTGGGCAAAATTTTCTTGTAGAGCTATTCAGTACTCTTACAAAAGGTTTGCCGTTTTTTATTGACGTAAGTTGCTGATTAATAGATAATAATTCTAAAATAAAATAGGTCTTAGACCTTCTTTTTTTTCAATAACAAAATACGAAACCCAAAAACAATCAAAATATAAAATAATAAAAAAAGTAAAATGATGGAAGACAACGGATTACGAGAAAGTGCCGAAAGAGTAGAAAGAGAAGAGATATTCTCAAAAGCTGTTAGAGCAGGAAAAAGAACCTATTTCTTTGACGTAAAAGCCACTAAAAGAAATGATTATTATTTAACAGTTACTGAAAGTAAAAAACGTTTTCACGATGATGGTGGTTTTCATTACGAAAAGCATAAAATTTTCCTTTACAAAGAAGATTTTGAAAAATTTGCCGAAGGATTAGCTGAGATGGTCGATTTTATCAATAAAAATTCAAACCTCGAAACTTATCATGAAGAAATGACCAAAGAGGCTATTTTTAACGAAAACTTTACTGATGTAGATTTTGACGATTTAGAAAATTAAATAATTGAACTTTAGATTTTTGTTTAATTACTTAAAAATTGAAACTCAGGCAGTTTTGCAGTCTGAGTTTTTTATTTTTCAAAATTATACACAGAAACAAAATTTTCTATTAATTTTGCAGTAAAACTTAATTTAAGCAGCTCTATAAACAATAAACTACATTTGGTGTTTTTTTTAATAATTCAAAATCAAATGAGTATATAATTATTTGCTGCTCATTATTCACTATTCACTACTTAAAAAAAAGTAATCAAAATGTTAAGTTTCATAAGACTCATCAGACTTCCAAATTTAATTATCGTAGCACTTACTCAATATTTTATGAGGTTTTTGATTATAAAACCCATGCTTGGGCATTTTTCGATGAAAACCAGTGGCATATATCAAATGTATGAATTGGAACTACAAATGAGCGAGTTAGATTTTTTCTTTTTGGTAATGGCTACGGTGCTCTTAACGGCTGCCGGTTACGTTATCAACGATTATTTTGACCGACGAATAGACCAAGTAAACAAACCCGATAAAGTGGTGGTAGGCAAAACCATAAATAGACGTACTGCAATGACGCTTCATTGGGTTTTCAATGCAATAGGAGTAATTTTAGGTTTTTATGTATCTTGGAAAATAGGAATATATAAACTTGGTTTTATTTTTTTAATTATTACCGGAATTCTGTGGTATTATACTACATCTTATAAAAAACAATTTTTGATTGGTAATCTGGTAGTTGCATTTCTTACAGCACTTGTTCCTTTGATGGTTGTTTTATACGAACTACCTCTTTTGAATCAATTGTACGGACCTACAGTTATACTTCATGATGCTAATTTTAGAGGAATATTCTTTTGGGTATTAGCCTTTTCAGGATTTGCTTTTATTACTACACTTATTCGCGAAATAGTAAAAGATACCGAAGATTTTGAAGGCGACAGCATGTATGGCGGAAATACTTTGCCTATAATTGCCGGAATTTTTATTACCAAAATAGTAATCATTGCATTAAGCCTTCTTACTTTAGCTGCAATTGTAATTTTGTATTTTACATTCTTAAATGATTGGTTGTCTGCTGCTTATGGTTTTGTTTTGTTGGTTTTACCTTTTTTAATTTTCTTAGTTTTAATAATCAAAGCAAACACACAAAAAAGTTATCATTTTGCCAGTGTAGTTATGAAATTTATTATGCTCTTTGGAATTTTTTATTCATTTGTAGTTTGGTATATCGTAAATAATATTTAAGCATTTGGCAAAAAAGTATATAATGAAATTTGGCTTATTAATTAATTAAAAATAAATGACAGATTTTTCGAAAAAATATAAACAAATAATAGAAAACGCTTGGGAGAACAGAGAACTTCTCAGCGATAATTCAACCGTTGAAGCTATCAATGAAATTATCGAACTCATTGATAAAGGGCAACTTAGAGTAGCTGAACCCATTAACAATTCGTGGCAAGTAAACGAATGGGTTAAAAAAGCAGTAATTATGTATTTTCCTATTCGGAAAATGGAAGTAATGGAAGCCGGAGTTTTGGAATTCCACGACAAAATGAAATTAAAATCGGGTTACAAAGAATTAGGAATCAGAGTTGTACCTCATGCAGTTGCACGTTACGGAGCTTATATTTCAAAAGGAGTTATTTTAATGCCTTCGTATGTAAATATTGGCGCTTATGTGGACGAAGGAACAATGGTAGATACTTGGGCTACAGTGGGGTCGTGTGCACAGATTGGTAAAAATGTTCACCTTAGCGGTGGCGTAGGCATTGGTGGAGTATTAGAACCGGTGCAAGCTGCGCCTGTTATTATCGAAGACGATTGTTTTATTGGTTCGCGGTGCATTGTAGTTGAAGGTGTGCATGTAGCCAAAGAAGCCGTTCTGGGAGCAAATGTGGTATTGACTAAATCGACCAAAATAATTGATGTAACTGGCTCTGAACCTGTTTATTATAGTGGTTATGTGCCAGAGCGTTCGGTTGTTATTCCGGGTACTATTACTAAGCAATTTCCTGCTGGCGAATTTGCTGTTCCGGCTGCTTTAATTATCGGAAAGCGAAAACCATCTACCAATCTAAAAACTTCACTCAACGATGCTTTGAGAGAATACAATGTAGCTGTTTAAAAATTCCGGATTTTTAATTATATCAACTTTGCCAAAGTTTTTTTTACTTTGGCAAAGTTTTTTTTATTAAATGGATAAAAGTTGTTCGGCATTTTTAACAACTTGCTCGGCAGTAAGTCCAAATTTTTCATAAAGTTCCTTGTAAGGAGCAGAAGCACCAAACGTGTCAATTCCCATTACAATTCCATTTCCGGCAATGTATTTGTGCCAACCCAAAGTAGCACCCGCTTCGATTGCTATTTTAGGAATTTTTTTGTTGCCCAAAACACTTTGTTTGTAATTCTCGCTTTGAGCATCGAAAATGCTTACACACGGAACAGAAACAACTCTAACGCCAATTTTTTTCTCATTCAAAAGTTTTTTTGCATTCATTGCTATTTCCACTTCCGAACCCGAAGCCAATAAAGTAATCTTGTATTTAGCATCTTCTTCTAAAATATAAGCACCTTTTTCAGTATCTTTTACTTTTTCGTAGTCTAAGATTGGCAAATTTTGGCGAGTCAAAATCAAAGCCGTAGGTTTGTTTGTATTTTGAAGAGCAAGTTTCCATGCTATTGACGTTTCGTTGGCATCAGCCGGACGAATAACGCACAAATTTGGCATTAATTGCAACGAAGCCAATTGTTCGATAGGCTGATGCGTAGGACCGTCTTCGCCAAGTCCAATAGAATCGTGAGTTAGCACAAAAATAACTTGCAATCCCATCAAAGCCGACATACGAATGCCATTGCGCATATAATCCGAAAAAACAAAAAATGTTCCGCCATAAGGCAAAACGCCTCCGTGCAACGACAATCCGTTCATAAGAGTTGCCATACCAAATTCTCTGATTCCAAAATGCAAATATCTGCCTTTGGGGTTTTTGAGTGTAAAAGATTGCTCGCTTTTTGGTAGCGTATTATTAGATGGAGTTAAATCGGCTGAGCCGCCCAAAAGTTGAGGAATATGAGTAGCAATTGAATTTAAAACTTCACCTGAAGCAGAGCGAGTTGCCATTGTTTTTCCTGCTTCAAATTTTGGCAAAGCTTCAAAGGCTTGCTCTGTAATTTTGCCATCAATAATTTGTTTTAGCTCTTCGGCAAGTTTTTGATTTTCTTTAGCATATTCATCAAAAAGTGCGCTCCAAGCTATTTCTCTATCGCTACCTTTGGCTACTTCTTTGAGTGCGTATTTTGAAACTTCGTCCGAAACAAAGAAATTTTCTTCAGGTAAACCTAAAAATTTCTTAGTTAGTTTTACTTCTTCAGCACCAAGTGGAGCACCGTGTACGTGGTGAGTTCCTGCTTTATTTGGACTTCCGTAACCTATAATCGTTTCGCACACAATAAGCGAAGGTTTTTTGGTTTGTTGCTGCGCTTTCCAAATGGCTTTGGCTATTTGTTTGGGTTTGTGTCCGTCAATTCGGATTACTTGCCAATTGTAAGCTTTAAAACGTTTTTCTACATCGTCGCTAGTTGATAGGCTTGTAGCTCCATCAATAGAAATGCTGTTTGAATCGAAAAAAGCAATCAATTTGCCCAATTTGTGATGTCCTGCAAAAGAAGCTACCTCGTGCGAAATTCCTTCTTGCATATCGCCATCGCCCAAAAATGTGTAGGTTAAATGGTCGATAACATTATATTCTTCGATATTGTAACGCGCAGCCAGCGATTTTTCAGCCAAAGCCATACCAACGGCATTGGCAAAACCTTGACCTAGAGGACCCGTAGTAGTTTCAACTCCCTGAGTTTCATGCAGTTCGGGGTGTCCGGCGGTGCGGCTGCCCATTTGTCGAAATTGTTTCAAATCGTCGATGGTCAAATCGTAGCCGGTTAGATGCAATAAGCTGTAAAGCAACATACTACCGTGCCCGCCCGAAAGTACAAAACGGTCGCGATTGAACCAATTTGGATTTTTAGGATTATGACGCATAAAATGTGTCCAAAGAGTGGCGGCTACATCAGCCATTCCCATGGGTAAACCAGGATGTCCTGAGTTTGCTTTTTGCACACCATCAATGGATAAACCTCTGATTATGTTTGCCATATCCTTTATAATCTGAACTTTTTTGTCAAATTTTTTACCTTTTTTCATTCTATAAAATTATGTAGTTTTAAACGATTAGATGATTTTTTTTTTCAAAACTTAAATGCGTTATTTACTTTTTGTATAAAAAAAATAATAATATAAAGCAACTGAATTTTTTTTAACAATTACTTATTCAGTTATTTTCAAATTTATTTGTCTTATTTTAACAACAGCACAATTTAATAATTTGTTATTAGATTCTTTTTAAATTGTCTTGTTTTGAACTTTTTCGAATTTTGGTTACTACCAATTTATTCTATCAAAAATTAAAGTACAAAATTAAATAATTATTTCAAATTTTTTGAAAAAAAAGCGTTTTGAAAAAAAAATCTATCTTTTAACATTTATTACATCTAAATTATTTAAAAAATATTCTATTTTTGGAGCGAATTTAGTTCTAATTTGTCATTTTTCACACAATCTTAACATTAAAGCAATAATAGCTTTTTTTTTATTTTTATGCATTGAATTTAAGTAAACTAGCTATTTTTGTAGTTGAATTTTTAAATATTGTTATGAATATATTAATAATAGAGGATTCTCACTTAGAAAGAGAATACATCAGTAGATTATTGAAACAAGAGAATTTATCGCCCACAGCTGCCGAAAACGGTGAAGAAGGTTTAGAAATAGCTGAAAAAGAAGAATTTGATGTTATTCTACTCGATATAATTATGCCTGGAATTAATGGCTATAAGGTGTGTGAGAAATTGAAAAAAACAGATAAAAACAAACATACTCCTGTTATTTTTATAACAGGTAATAATGATATTGACAGTTTGCAAAGAGCTTTTGAAGCGGGTGGTGTAGATTATATTTTAAAACCTGTAAATAAATACAATATTTTGGCTAGAGTAAAGGTTCATATTGAGAATAACAAATTGATAAAGAGCCTAAAACATGAAGTTGTATGCCGAAAACAAATTGAAAAAGAATTGAAAGAAGCAAATGACCAATATACTTCTCAAAACGAGGAACTTATGCAAATAATTTCGCAACTTGATGATGCTAAAAATGAGTTAGAAGAAAAAGATAGAAAAATTAGAGAACTTATAAATTCTATTTAATTTTTTGTTGGCTTTAATTTAGAGTTGTGTAAAGAATATTGTTTTTTTGCTACAATTTTTGAAAAAAAATTGATTGAGAATAAACAAAGCTTAAAATAACACAAAAAAAATAGCTTTTTTTGTTTTTTTTGCAATTTGTATCTTATTGTTTTTCAGATATTAGTATTATTTAAACAAGAAACTTTGTTTTTTAATACACATTAATTCAAAAAAAAATAAAAAGTGTTGTAATATTCAGAAAAAAGTTGTAATATTGCACCCGATTTTCAAAAAAGAAAGAACATAAAAAAATATATATATAAAAAGATGGAAGCAATTAAAGCAGTTGAGCGTGCATTTGCGTTAGAAGATGCAAAACACCCAGACTTTAAAGCGGGTGATACCGTTACAGTAAGTTACAAAATTATAGAAGGAAGCAAAGAAAGAATTCAAAACTTTAGAGGAGTTGTAATTCAAAGACGTGGAGCTGGTAGAACAGAAACTTTTACAGTTCGCAAAATGTCTGGAAACATTGGCGTAGAAAGAATTTTCCCTGTTCATTCACCATTTATTGATAGTGTTGTAATTAATAAAAACGGAAAAGTACGTAGAGCTAGAATTTTCTATTTCCGTGATCTTACTGGTAAAAAAGCTAGAATTAAAGAAAAACGCATGAAAGCAGTTTAGTTTTTTCTTTAAAAAAACACAACGAAAACTCGATTTTTTTTTAATAAAAAATCGAGTTTTTCTTTTTTATTGCATGGCTGAAATTAAGCAATGAATCAAATTAAATTGTATATTTAATTTTGAAAAATGCTTAAAATATAGTTGATTACATAAAGGTTTGCCCAAATTATAATAGCATTGGTGCTTAAAATTTGGATTTTTTCTATTTTACAGTTACTACAAACTCGGTACGCCTATTCTGGTCTCGCCCTTTTTTTGTGGAATTAGATGCAATCGGAAAACTTTCTCCTAATCCGGTGTATTTTATTCTTTTTGACTCTATACCTTTGGCTATTAGATAATCATATACGGCTTCGGCTCTACTTTGCGACAACGTTAAGTTTGCTTCCTCTGACCCTACATTGTCGGTGTGCCCAAATATTTCTATACAAACAGTTGAGTTTAGCGTTAGAAATTCAGCAAAATTGTTTAAACTTACTTCACTTTTTTCATCAAGTTTTGAAGAGTTAAAATCGAAATAAATATCTTTTAGCTTAATTTTTGCACCAACTTGAATGGGTAAAATTTCAAAATTGATAGTTGTAGGTGGATTCAAAAGCATTTTTTTGTTCGATTTGATGTATTTTGAACCATAAAAATATCCTTGTTTTTTTACAGTCAAAATAAACTCATCTTCCTCACTTTCAATAGCCATAGCAATTGCGTATTCGCCAGTAGTTGGGTCTACAAGTCCTTGAGTAAGTTTGAGTGATTTTAAATTTTGAAGCTCTACTTCCGCATTATTCAACGGTTTGCCCAGCTCATCGGATAGTTTTCCATTCACAAAAAGCACTTGTTGCGGTTTTGCTTGGTCATACAGAGGCGCAGAATAAATGTCCCAGCCTCCTTTTCCTTCTTCTAATTTATTCGACGAGAAATAGATTTTTTGTCCGTTTGTGCTTACAATAAACGCCAACTCGTCGTTATCTGTATTGATAGGATAGCCTAAATTTATGGGTTTTCCCCAATTTCCATTACCAAGATAATTGGAATAAAAAATATCGAAACCACCAACTCCTAAATGCCCATTGCTCGAAAAATACAAAGTTTGGCTATCAGTATGCACAAAAGGAGTTTTGTCGTCTCCCTTAGTATTTATAACACTTCCTAAGTTGTAAGCCTTTCCCCAATTGCCGTTGGCATCTTTTTTTGACCTGTAAATATCTATTCCACCGTAGCCTCCTTCACGTGCGCTAGCAAAGAAAAGCCCATTACCATCGGCAGTTACGCTGGGTTGCCCTTCCCAAGTTTGGTCTGAATTGATGTTGGGTCCTAAATCTTTGAGTGGAGTCCATTTGCCATCTATAAAATCGGAAGAATAAATATCACAATTTTTGTACGAGGTATTTCCGGTACGAATATACGAACAAATTGTAATGAAAAGACATTTATTGTCGATGGTGATACTCACTCCGCCTTGGTCTCTATTTCCCTGATTAAAAGGAGTTTCCATAGCAATACCATCTGTGTATTTGTCTAAATTGTGGTCGAGCGGATTGAGCCTTTCGGCAAAAGAAAATTCTTCGATACTTACCGGAATATTAGAAAAACGCGATGTTCTATTGTATCGATGAGTAAAAAAAAGAAATTTTCCATCGGGCGAGATATAAGGCAGGTACTCGTCGTCTTTGGTGCAAATGCCCTGAACTGGTTTAGGAGCAAAAGGCACTGGATTGTTAATTAATTGATAATAAGCTTCAATGGTAGTAAGCATGATTTGAGCCATTTCAACGGTATCGCAAGAGAAATTATTATTATTGATGTATTTTTTTAAAAAAAATTGAGCATTGGAATATTCTTTTGAGTTAAAATGAAATTCGCCTAAATAATAATTCACACTATACCTATTGAAAGTAGAATCTAAATATAAAGCCATATTGAAATTTTTTTCGGCACTTAAAAAGTAGGTTTCGGCACTTTTAAAGTTTTCCACATTTGTTTCGAGCATTTTTTTTGCTCTATTGAAGTCAATTATCCCCAACAAATAGTAGGTTTCGGCATATTCGGGGTGTATTTCTAAAGCTTCTTCCAAATATTTTCGAGCATTTAGCGGTTTAAAACTAATTACTTGCTTGGCTTCTTTGATTTTTTCTTTAGCTTGAAGCAATTGCATCGAATCGCACGAAATTTCGAGCTGTGCATTGCTATTATTTGAAGCAATAACTAAAAAAAATAGAGTTGTAATTATCTCAAAAATAACAAATTTCATTTCACTTTCAAAGTGTAAAAAATTAATAAAAACTGCTTGCAATATACTAAATAAATTCAAATTAGAATTTAAAAATATCAATTTGAACACTTAAAAAAAGTTTTTGGGTGTTCAAATTCTCTTTCTCTAAAAAAAATTACACAATCAAAAAAAGCGGATAAACTAATAGCTAAGCCCTAATAATTAGTTATTTAAAGAAAATTATTATTCAAATTTAAGCTTGCTTCAAAATAAATTTGTTAGTTTTTTTATATTATTTTTTTATATTATCTTGGAAATTTTAAAGATTTAATTTAACTTTGGAAATATATTTTTGAAGTAAAAATTGAAACAATTTAAACTTCAAAAATCTAAGAAACCTTTTATTAATAGAGCCTTTAAATTTTTTATTAATGGACTTGAATGTTAGTTTTATAAAGTCAGTATTAAATCTTTACGACGAACTGTTATCTAACGGTATCTCGCTAGTATATTTAGGTGAATTTAACCATCAGATAACCAAGATGTTCACCACTATGGCTGATAATGAAATGGGGCGTAACGATGAGCATAAATCTACTCGCAAAAAGGTGTATCATTCAATGGTTGAAACCTTACAAAATATGAATAAGCACTCTGACGAGATTGCTAGCAAAAACAACATCGGAAAAGGATTATTCTTAATAGGCAAAAAAGACAGCATTTATTACATAATTACTGCCAATAAAGTAAATAAATCAAAAGTAGATACTTTAAAAACTGCTTTAATTGAGGTGAATAGCTCCACTGCTGAAGAACTCAAGGAAATGTATAAAAAGCAACTCAAAGACGGTACACTTTCTGAAAAACAAGGAGCGGGTTTGGGCTTGATAGATATAGCTAGGAAATCAACTAGAGAGCTTCATTATCAGTTTATTCCTTTAGATGAGGAACATTCGTTCTTTATTTTAAAAGTAGAAATTGAATCGGAAATTAATTTTCCATTAATTGCATAAAATTATTTGAAAACAATAAAAAAAGCTTTATGTCTTTCCAAAAAAGGCATAAAGCTTTTTTTATTTTATCTTAAAAAAAGATTTTCTTTCTTTAATCTTTTTTTAATCCTAAAAGTAATTCTTTCCCCGAGTCATCTAATTTCTCTGCAAAATCATTGAGCCAAATCAATTGTTCTTCTTTACTAAGAACATTCGAAATTATTTCAGAACAAAGTTCCATTGCTTCGCTAAATTTTGGCGTATTGTTCATGAAAAGATAGGTTTCGTCAGTGATTTCGTGCTCTTCGTATATTTTGCGAAGTTCGTTGAGCTGCTCAAATGCCGTTTCGTAATTTTTTTTCTTTACCAGTTCTTTTAAATAAAACAAACGAATGGCTGCAATGGAAATGTTTATGCTTGTTTCAGAAGAATCAAAAAAGTCGATTGCTTTTTGAAAAGCAATCGAATCCATTGTTTTATCTCCAGAAAGTGAGGTAGTTAAGGCTAAATTGAACCAATCTTCGGAATTATTTGTAATTTCGGCTATTCTTTTATAAAAAATAATCGATTTTTTGAATTCTTTCTTTTGAAAATAAGCCAAAGCAACCAATTTATTAGCTTCAAGCTCAAATTCTTTTTCGCCCGAACTTAAATAATTCTTACAAAGTTTTATGGCTTTTGCATATTTTGCATCATTTAAGTAATTCCAAGCTTGTTCTAATAACATACTTTAAGTTTTTAATTGCCTAATAGTTAAGTTTTTATATTGTAGATTAATCGACTAGAATTGTTCTTTTTAATCTAAAAAAAAGATAGAACAAAATTCTCTTCCGGTCATTTCTCAAAAAAAAGTTATTGGGCATTTTGTACTACATTTGGTTTGCTTCCTTTCACAACGTTTGCTTTAATCGACAATTGTAGTGATGGAGTTTCAGCGTTTGAATTGATTGTTACTGTTTTACTTACATTTCCTAAATTGTCGTAAGGGGCAAACTCTACAGTGAGCATTCCTTCTTTTCCTGGTTGAATTGGAGTTTTTGTCCACTCAGGTGTAGTACAACCACACGATGATTCTACCTTAAAAATTATCAAAGGAGCATTTCCTGTGTTTTTGAATACAAATTTGTATTTTACAGGTCCACCTTCATCGTTGAGTGTTCCAAAATTATACGATTTTTGCGTAAATTCTATTTTTTGCGCAATAGTACTTCCTACGAAAAGAAAAAATGAGATAAGTATTAAAAATGTTTTTTTCATATCATAAATAATTATTTAATTATCCTATAAATCCAATTTATATATTAAAAAAGTATAAATATTTATATTTTAAATAAAATTAAAAATTAAAGCAAGCATGTTTTTATTGTAATTTTGGAAATGTGTTTGCTTTTGTATTAAGAAACAATTTTTATACCGTTTTAGTATGTAGATTGTTAATTTTTTTTAATAACCCATGAAAATAAGTCCATATACAATTGATTGTTTAAATCAATTGTAACTTCTATTTTTATATTTATTTAAAATTCTATTATACTAAATTGTTTTAAAAACTTTGAAATTGAAATTTGTAATTATTTGATTTATAGTTTATAATTTTCAAATTAATTCATTTTCAAATATTCAAATTAGTATATTTCAATACATTACAATATTTAACTTGGGTTTCTAATATTGCTTTTCGCTTTTTTGTGAAAAATTTGGAAAAGTGCGAAACTGTTTAATGTATTTGCAATGGAATAAATAAAAAAAGCTTCAAATTGTTAAAATTAAACAACTTGAAGCTTTTCTTTTTTTGATTTTATACAAAAAAAAGAGGGTAAGCTACTTACATCGCACCGCTACGACTCTCTACCCTTGCTGCGATCAAGCCCTGGGGGAGTTCGAGAGGAGCTGGTCGTGTAAGACTTACCCGCCACAAAAGTAGAATCTTTTTTTATTCTACCAAAAAAAACTTTCAAAAAAAAGAAAGTTTATTATCTTTGTATATTCAAAAAAAACAAGCAAAATGGTTTATTCGCTGTTTTTGAGTTCTTTAGAACAAAAAATATTTCTTAAAAAACTTTAAACTAAGACCTATTTTTATTATTTATTTCAATTAAAAATAGTATTAAAACGTATTTAAAATTAAAATTTATGGAAGGAAAAAACGTTTCTTTGCTTAAAAGTTCAGTTACTTCAGGTGTTGTATTGGGCTTAGTGTTGGTAATTTATGCCGTTATTTTGTTTATACTTGGTTTGTGGTTAAACACATGGCTAGGATTTGCCAACTTTATTTTCTTTATAGGAGGTATAATTTGGGCTGTTAGAACAGTTAGAACTGCTCAAGATGGTAGTATTTCATTCGGGCTGGCTTTTTTGGTTGGCTTTATAACTATTATGGTATCGAGCATTATTTCAACTGCTTACAATGCTTTGTTTTATACAGTAATCAATCCCGATGCTATTGAACAAGTAATTAATAAATCGGTAGAAATGATGGAAAACTTTAATATTCCGGAAGAAGTAATGGAAGAAGCTGTTGAGAAAATTAGAGAGGAAACTACTGTTAGCAAAACCATTATTAACGGACTAATTTATTCCTCTATTTTTGGAGCTATCATTGCGCTTATTACTGCAGCAGCTATGAAAAAAGATAAAACCGTTACTGAATTTTAGATAATTTTTTTTGAATAAAATGAAAAGTCGTAAAAAAAAAATTACGGCTTTTTTTATTCTTTTAATTTGCCAAATACTCAGTTTTGTGTCAATCAATTAAAAAAAAAATTGATTAAGGAATAAAACTAAAGAATTTTGCGTAAATTTGTACTCAATTTTGATGATAAAAGATTCGAATAATAATCTATAAATAGAACTCAGCAAATTTTACAAAAAAAAATTGCAAAAAAGTAAAGCGACAAACTAAATGACTGATATTAAAACAACTAGAATAAATAAATATTTAAGCGAAATAGGCTTTTGCTCGCGCCGAGCTGCCGACAAACTTATTGAAGAAAAGAGAGTTACCATCAATGGCGAACAAGCTGAGATGGGCACAAAAGTAAGCCGCCGCGACAAAATAAAAGTTGATGGTAAATTGCTTACCGCTCCAAAAGAAAAGCACGTATATATTGCTTTCAATAAGCCGGTTGGTGTTGTTTGCACAACCGATAGGTCGGTTGAAAAAAACAATATTATTGACTACATTAATTACCCAAAACGAATTTTTCCAATTGGGCGGTTAGATAAATTGAGCGAAGGACTTATTTTTTTGACAAACGATGGCGACATTGTAAATAAGATATTGCGTGCCCGCAACAATCACGAAAAGGAATATTTGGTAACTGTTGACAAACCAATTACTTCCGAATTTATAGAAAGTATGTCGAATGGCATTCCCATTTTAGATACTGTAACTCGTAAATGTAAAGTTACTAAAATAAGCAAATTCAAGTTCAAAATTATTCTCACACAGGGTTTAAATCGCCAAATTAGACGAATGTGTGAATATTTAGAGTACGATGTAGTAGAGCTTAAGCGAGTTCGGATTATGAATATCACACTTGATGTGCCTTTGGGTTATTGGCGATATTTCACTAGAGAAGAGCTAGATACAATGATAAAACTTGTTGAAAGTTCAGCAAAAACCTACAACGATGAAATTTTAGAAGAATAAAAAAAATAAACAAAAACAAAAGTTGAACTTACAATATTGATTGTTTTTTACAATTTTTTTTGAGTAAAATGATAAAAAAGTTGTATATTTGCTGTATTTAGAAAAAAAGAAAATGGATAAAAGTTTAATCAATTCACACGATCGCTTTTTTAAGGAACTTTTTTCGAAAAAGGAAGAAGTGAGTGAATTTATTGCCAAAATTTTTCCAAAAGAAATAACTGCTAATTTAAATTTGAATTCATTAGAACTCGATAAAAATGAATATATTGATACAAAATTAAGAACAAATTACTCTGATGTTGTATATAATTGTACTTATGCACAAAATACGAAAGTAAAAATTTCGTTATTATTTGAGCATAAGAGTTATCCGGAGCAGTTTCCACATTTGCAGTTATTGGGATATATGCTTAAAATTTGGGAAACACAAATTAAGCAAAAACACCAACTAACTCCAATTATTCCAATTATTTTTTATCATGGACAAAAAAAATGGATACTTAAAAACTTTGAGGATTATTTTAAAGGAACTGATGAAAATTTGAAGAAATTTATTCCGTTATTTGATTATCAGCTTATTGATACTTCAGATTTTACAGATGAAAAAATAGTAGAACTTTTTGAAAATTTACAATTGCAAATTGGTATTTTGTTAATGAAAAATATTTACAACGAGCAAAAAATTCTTCATGATATAAATAAAATTTTTGCAAGTGTAAATAAACTTTTACAAACAGAAAAAGGGGAACAATTTTTTGAAACCATTGTAGCTTATCTCTTGTATTCTACAAAGATAGATACAATTAAATATGTTGAAAATATGAGAACAATATCACACAGAGCAGAAGAAAAATTCATTTCTACCGCTATGCGCTTGAAAATGGAAGGTCGAATGGAAGGTCGAATGGAAGGTAGAATGGAAGGTAGAATGGAAGGATTAGAAAAAGGGCTAAAAAAAGTCGCTTTCAATTTGATTCAGAA
>DZBP01000054.1:14600-18024 GCA_022729915.1 Draconibacterium orientale
ATGGAAAATTCATTTCTACCGCTATGCGCTTGAAAATGGAAGGCAGATTGGAAGGATTAGAAAAAGGGCTAAAAAAAGTAGCTTTCAATTTGATTCAGAAAGGTTTAGACAATGATTTTATCCGACAAACAACCGAACTTAGCGACGAGCAAATTAATTATTTGCGCACATTGGACTTATCTGTTTTTGAATTGGAAACTTCATTTAATCAAAAATAAACCGCATCTTTTTTATTATTTGGAAACACATACAATATGAAACTATATATGATGAGATATTTTTATAATTTATTCAAAATCAGATTATTCAAAACAGTTTTTATTTTTTTTCTTCTGTTTGTTAACGTTATTTTTTTGAATGCCCAAACACCAAAAACAACGCGTATTTTGTTTATTTTTGATATGTCCAACAGTATGTGGGGCGAGTGGGAAGGAGGCGTAAAGATTGATATTGCTCGCAAAATGATGGTCAAAATGCTCGACAGTATTGCCAAAATTCCCAATATGCAAGTAGCCTTACGCATGTATGGACATCAATACCCAACTGACCCTCAAAATTGTGGCGATACTAAACTCGAAGTGCCTTTTGGAAAAAATAATGTGTGGCTAATCAAAGAAAAATTACTCAATACTCGTCCAAAAGGAACAACACCCATTGCTCGTTCACTTTTGGAAGCCGGCGACGATTTTCCGCCTTGTGCTAATTGTACCGACGTTATTATTTTGATAACTGACGGAATTGAAGCATGTGGAGGCGACCCTTGCGCTATTGCCTTACAATTGAAACAAAAAGGCTTAAAATTAGAACCTTACGTTATAGGAGTTGGACTTGAGGTGGACATAAAAAGTGCGTTTGAATGTTTTGGCGACCACTATTTTGATGCCGATAAATCCACTGATTTTGGACGAATTTTAGAAACCGTAGTTTCTAAATATACACCTACCGGAGGCGGAACTAAAGTGAAAGTTGAATTGCTCGATATCAACAAAAAACCTACCGAAACGAATGTAAACATGACTTTTTTCGACAATACGAGCGGAAAAATGCTTTACAATTACATTCACACACTAAATGCCAAAGGCGAACCCGATGTAATTGACCTCGATTTAGGACATACTTATCGAATGGTTGTAAATACCTTGCCTCAAGTGGAAATTGCAAATATTCGTTTAATTGAAAATGCCGAAAATATTATCAAAACCTCGACACCTCAAGGCAGTATTTTGGTAAAAGAAGAAAGAGGTTACAAACTGGAAAATATTTCGTGTATAATTAGAAAATCAGGTGATTGTAAGACACTTAATATACAAAAAATCAGACAAGAAGAGAAATTTTTAGTTGGGCAATACGACATTGAAATTCATACATTGCCTATTACTTATTACAAAAATATTCAGGTAACTCAAAGTAAAACCACTTTTGTAGATGTTCCCGAACCCGGAATTATAAATTTTGCAATGCCATCAGAAGGATTTGGGAGTGTATATCAAATTAAAAAATATTCGGTGGAGTGGGTTTGTAATTTGAATAATAAAGCAAAGGAAACTCTTTTGTTGCAACCCGGCAATTATTTAGCGGTTTATCGTCCCGGAAAAATGCAAACCATTTCTTCTTCACGAACTAAGGAATTTACCGTAAAATCGGGCTATTCTGACTGGGTTCGATTTTAAACGTTAAACAAAATGGTTCAACTTTTATTAATTATTGAACCATTTTGTTATAATAAAAAAACAGAATTTTTTTATTCCAATTATGTCCAAATATCGAGCTTTTTGAGTTGAATATCTTCTTCAAAAAACATTCGAGCTATGGTTTCAAACATTTTAGTATAGTCAGAAACATAAAATTCGTTGTTGTGCTCAGTACTTTCACTAAGTAAATTCATTTCAGTGAGTACCGATTTTACATAATTTGCTACAATTTGCGAGGAGTCGATTACATCTACCTTAAAATTAAAAAATTTTCGTATTTGGTTCTTTATCAATGGATAATGAGTACAAGCCAGCACCAAAGAATCTATTTTGTCGAAATCGCTTTCCGATAAATAAGCCCTGATTATTGCATTGCTAATGTCGTCGTAAATAAAGCCTTCTTCTATCATCGGAACAAACATAGGCGTGGCTTTTGCAATTACATTCAGACTCATATTCAAAGCTTTAAGTTTGCTTTGATAGACGCTACTTTCGATAGTCCCTTTGGTACCAATAATTCCAATGTTATTGATTTTTGGTTTGAATTTTATAAAATCGATTAAAGGTTCTATTACATTGATAACTATTGCTTTATCACCTACAGCTTCTCTTACATCTTGGTAAGCATGTGCCGAAGCCGTATTGCAAGCAATCATCACAACTTTACAATTTTGTTCTACCAAAAATTTAGCAATATTTTTGGAATAATATTTAATCGATTCGCTCGATTTGTCGCCATAAGGAAGGTGAGCTGTGTCGCCAAAATAAATGATTTTTTCGTTGGGCAAGGTTAATTTTATTGCGTGTGCAATAGTCAATCCGCCTACTCCTGAGTCAAAAACGCCAATGGATTGTTCTTTGTGTAAGTTCATTTTTTATCAATTTTTGTTTCTAAAATGCCCAAAAGTTAGAAGGCATTTCGTAAAAAACAGAAAGCAGCTTGAGATGTACTCTAACTGCTTTTCAATTTTAATTGTAGTTTTTCTTAAAATTGTTATTCTGTTTTTCCTTCAGTAGCTTGTGTTCTAATTTTTGCAAGATTAGCTAATGCTTTTGCCTTTTTGTCAGCATCAGCTTTGTAGATTTCATTCAAAACATCTTCGGTTAAATCTTTGCTGCCAGCACCTTCAAAAATAATAGCACCTGCTCCTTTATCAAAAATATAAGTTAATTTATCGCGCTCGCCTATTGCTTTTATTGCATTGTTTGCATTCAAAAGTAAAGGTTGGATAAGGCTAGCTTCTTTTTTCTTTAATTCTTGTTGAGCATTTTGTTGGTAAGCTTGCATTCTTTGTTGCATATTTCCCAATTCCTCTTCGTTGCTTTGTTTCAAAAAATCGGTCATTGTTTCTCTTTGTTGAACATAATCATTCAATTTATTATTGTATTCAACTTGCATTTTCTCCAATTGTTCTTCCAATGTTTTGGCATATTCTTCAATTTGTTTTTGAGCATCTTCGCTTTCTGGGAAAACTGCCAAAAGCTCTTGCGAATTGATATGTCCAAATTTTTGTGCGTAGGTAAAATTTCCTACAAATAATAGTGCTATAAAGCTCGCTAATTTTATTATATTTCTCATTGTTTAAAATAAATTGTTATTGTGGTTTTAATTTGAATTTATAGTTAGTTATTTTGTTCAATTGTTCAATTGTTCAATTGTTAAATTGTTAAATTGTTGAATTGTTGAATTGTTGAATTGTTAAATTGTTAAATTGTTAAATTGTTAAATTGTT
>DZBP01000055.1 GCA_022729915.1 Draconibacterium orientale
AAATTTTTACTTTTGGCACTAATTATCCCCGCATTAGTTTTTGTTGGGGCTTATTTAGGCAATCAGATACATACAACTTTAGCAAAAGTAAACCCAAAAGTTCAAATGGCTCAAGAAATTTACAGGTATAATGAAATGGCAAAGAAAAATCCTGAAAATATGCCTGAAAACATAGATGTAGAAGGATTTAAAGCATCGGGTAAAACAGAAACACAACTTTTTAAAGAAGCTGCTGAAATAATAGAAAAATTCAAAATGGGTGGAACACTTTTAGGTGGTTTTATCGGTTTAGTTTTTGGAATAACGTTGATTCAGTTGTCCGTTTACCGATATAAAGAAGATTATTCACCCAATAAAGGCGAATGTTTTAGTTGTGGAAGATGTATGGATTTTTGTCCGGTAAAATCAGAGAATAATAATTAATTTCAAAAAAAATTTATGAAACAAATAAACAAAAACCTCTGGAAAAAAATAGCCTATTTATCGGCAGGATTTGGAATTTTTGTTGCTATTTTACTTATTATTAATTACGTACAATATTCAAAACTTGACCCTGTAAATGCTAAATTGATAGAAAATTTAGTAGAGCGACTTAATGAAGATCCAAACAATGAAGCACTTCGGCAAGAAATCAGAACAATTGATTTGCTTTCGCGCAAAGCTTATTTTACAAGTCAGTGGCAAATAAAAATGGGTGGTTATTTGCTCTTAGTAGCTGTTATCGTGTTTGTTATAGCTATGCAAATATTACTTTCGGGCAAACGTGAAGTAGAATATATTGAAAAAGACGATGTTTTTTTTGCGCAAGCTAAAGCCAGAAGATGGGTCGCTTTAGGTGGATTGTTAATTGTTTGCTTTGCAATGCTTTCAGCTTATCTTTCGCACCAGCAATTGGAAAATAAGTTTCTAACAAAAATTAAAAACGAAGATTTGAATAAAGATTCCATAGAAAATAATTCGGTAAATTCTGAAAATAATTTGGCTTCAGAAGAAATCATGGATTCTCTTGAAACAAGCTCAAATGTTGATTCTGCAACAGCCAATTTAACACCATTTCCTACTGTAAAAGAAAATGCAGAAAATTATCCAACTTTTAGAGGAATTGGAGGAAATGGAATTGTGTATAAAAAAAATGTTCCAACTTCGTGGAATGGGGCAAGCAAACAAAACATACTTTGGAAACTAAAGCTCCCATTATTAGGCTATAACTCGCCGATAATATGGGGCGATAAATTATTTTTGAGTGGTGCAGACGAAAGCAAAAGAGAAATTTATTGTATTGACAGAAATACCGGAAAACTTCTCTGGAGACATCAAGTTAAAAATATTAACGGTTCGCCAGCCTCCGCACCAAAAGTTACAGCCGATACAGGACATGCTGCGCCTACTTTAGCTACCGACGGCAGACGTGTGTATGCAATTTTTTCTAATGGCGACATTTTGGCAACCGATATGGAAGGTAACCGTGTATGGGCTAGGAATTTAGGTGTATTAGGAAACCATTACGGTCACTCCTCTTCTTTGATGCTTTTTCAAGATAAATTAATTGTGCAATATGACCAGAAATCGGAAGCTAAAGTAATGGCTTTAAATACTTTAACTGGAAAAACAATTTGGAGTACACCTCGTAAAGTAAAAATTTCGTGGGCATCGCCAATTGTAGTTTATACCGGAAAACAATCAGAAATTATTCTTGCTGCTGACCCATTTATAGCTTCCTACAATCCATACACAGGAAAAGAAAACTGGAAAATAGATTGTATTTTTGGAGAAGTAGGACCTTCACCAGCTTATGCCGATGGAATTGTTTTCGCAACCAACGAATACGCCAACTTAACCGCTATAAAACTAGGTGAAACTCCAGAAATTTTATGGCAAACAGATGAGTATTTATCTGATGTTCCAAGTCCAATAGCAACAAAAGATTATTTATTTTTAGTAACAAGCTATGGTGCAGTGGCTTGCTACGGCGCAAAAGATGGGAAAAAACTTTGGGAGCATGAATTCCCAAATGGTTTTTATGGTTCGCCAGTTTTGGTAAATAATAATATCTACCTAGTTGATATGAAAGGAAATACACATATTTTTAGTGCAAGTGACAAATTTAAATTAATTGGTACTAATGCATTGGGTGAAAATTCAACTTGTACTCCCGCTTTTGCTGATGGTAGAATTTACATTAGAGGTAAAGAAAATTTGTATTGCATAGGGAAATAATTTTAAAATTTTTACAAAAAAATTTAAAAAAATGAAATTAATTATAAAAAAAAACAGCATGAAAAATTTCAATTAAAATAATAAGCACCTGTGCTATTTTATTTGGAACAAACTTTTTTGTAATAAAATAAATTTTAAGCATTTAGCAAAATAAAATATACAATTAGATTTGATTCACTGTTCATAATCTAACTAGATTTTAAAAAAAATGAATGAAAATTATATAAATATAGTAGATGAAATTATTTTGGAAAATGGAAAAACTAAAGATAAAGTAATTCCAATTTTGCAAGCTATTCAACAGAAATTCAATTATTTACCTAACAATGCACTGGTGTATGTTTGTGAACAAACAGAAATAACTCAAGCGCAAATTTATGGAATATCAAATTTTTATTCACAGTTTAGACACAAGCCTGTGGGTGAACACATTATAAAAGTATGTGTAGGCACAGCTTGCCATGTGAAAGGAGCAATGCGCGTTTACGACGCTTTCAAAAGGGAACTAAAAATAACAGAAAATGAAGATACAGATGCCGAAAAATTATTTACAATTGATAAAGTAGCTTGCTTGGGTTGCTGCACGATAGCTCCAGTAGTTCAAATAGATAATACGACTTATGGGCACGTAGAAACTGACGGTATTGCAGATATATTACAAGATTTTTTGCAAGCAAAAGCAAATCCAAAAGTAAAAAGAATCTCAAATTTTGATTCTAATGAAAATTCTCAAGGCGAAATACGTGTTGGACTGGGATCTTGTTGTGTAGCTAGTGGAAGTCAAGAGGTTAAAAATGAGCTTGAAAGAGCACTTTCAATTAATAAAATTGAAGTTGATGTAAAGCAAGTAGGCTGTGTAGGAATTTGCAACCAAGTTCCACTCTTAGAAGTACATAAACATGGAGAATTGCCCGTTTTTTATTCAAAAATAAAACCCGAAGAAGTTAATGAAGTTATACGGAAACACTTTAAATCAAAAAATATTTTTCATCGTTTGAAAAGTAATTTTTTAAATTTTTTAGAAGAAAAAATAGTTCAAGATATACCAAAATCTACCAAACGTTATTCGTCGGACAGACCAGACACTCCTGTATCGCAATTTCTTGATGGTCAAATAAATATAGCAACAGAATACAGAGGAGAAATCAGCCCGACAAGTTTAGAAGAATACAAGCGTTTGGGTGGTTTTAAAGCATTTGAGAAGTGTTTGAAAGAATATTCGCCAGAGCAAATTATTGAAACAATTGAAAAAAGTGGCTTACGTGGTCGTGGAGGTGGCGGTTTTGCTACAGCCACAAAATGGAAAATTGTAAGAAATTCAAAATCAGAGCAAAAATACATAATTTGCAACGGCGACGAAGGTGATCCTGGAGCTTTTATGGACAGAATGTTATTAGAATCCTATCCATTTAGGGTCTTGGAAGGCTTGCTAATTGCCGGTTTAGCTGTTGGTGCCACGCAAGGAATATTTTACATAAGAGCAGAGTATCCTCTTGCAGTTCAACGAATTAAAAGTGCTTTGACACTCAGCAAAGAAGCAAATTTAATTGGTAAAAACATACTTGGAACAAATTTTTCGCTCGAAATAAAAATCTTTGAAGGCGCGGGAGCTTTTATTTGCGGCGAAGAAACCGCTTTAATTGCCTCATTAGAAGGCAAAAGAGGATATCCAAGTATGCGTCCACCATTTCCTGCGGAAAAAGGTTTGTGGGGAAAACCAACACTAATAAATAATACCGAAACACTGGCTTTAGTACCATGGATTTTGAAACGAGGTGCAGCAGCTTTTGCACGTATTGGCTCTGAAAATAGTAAAGGAACTAAAGTTTTTGCATTAGCCGGAAAAGTGAAACGAGGTGGCTTAATCGAAGTGCCTATGGGTATAACAATCAGGCAAATAGTAGAAAAAATAGGCGGTGGAATAGCAAATGATAAAAAATTTAAAGCTGTTCAAATTGGTGGACCTTCTGGTGGCTGCATTCCTGCTGAAATGTCTGATATTTCAATTGATTATCAATCACTTACCGAAGTGGGAGCAATGATGGGCTCAGGAGGCTTAATTGTGCTAGATGAGGACGATTGCATGGTAGATATTGCCAGATATTTTTTGTCGTTCACTCAAAACGAATCATGCGGAAAGTGCACATTTTGTAGGATTGGAACAACTCAAATGCTTGAGATTTTAAATAAAATTACTTCCGGAAAAGGAAAATTGCAAGACTTAGAAATACTCGAAAATCTAGCTAAAAGCACAATAAAAGGGAGCCTTTGCGGTTTAGGAAAATCTGCACCAAATCCGGTTTTGTTAACTCTAAAATATTTTAAAAGCGAATACATTGAGCATATTAACGGAAAATGTAAAACTGGAAAATGCACAAATCTAATTGAGTATTTTATTACAGATGAGTGCATTGGCTGTACAAAATGCGCCCAAGTATGCCCAACTGAAGCTATTGTTCACAAGCCTTATGCACTGCATGTAGTTGAAAATGAAAAGTGTGTAAAATGTGATGCATGCAAGCAAATTTGTCCGGTAAATGCAGTAATTACCCGCTAAAGAATTGTAGAATTGGTTAAATAATTATAATCCTAAAAAAGCAGTAAATATTACACTAATTTAAAAGACTGATTTTCATGATTTTAATATTATTATCTTTTAAAAAAATGTATTTAAAAGCTTTGAAATTCGATGAATGGGTTAAAAAAATATAAAACATAAAAAAGAATTTGACTAATAATTGGAATTGGTATTTGTTTTAGTTTTCTTTGCTACAAAACTTTAGACATAATAATTCATCAAAATAGTAATAAAAAAACAATGAAAATGTTACCAATTATAATATTCATCATGCTAATTTTAGCAATTGAACTCTATTCGTATTTTGGTTTGAAAAGTGTATTGTTTGCCTCACAACCAAAGATTTACAGTATAATTTATGGAATAACAGTTATTCTAACAATCATAGGAGTATTCCTATTTTTAAAAGCAGGCGCAAAAGGATTTGTAGATGTAAGTACCACAACATCAATACTTTTTGGATTAGCATTTTCTTTTACAATAGCTAAATTAATTATAAGCGCAAATTTCTTAGTAGAAGATTTATTTCGCTCGTTTCTTTGGCTATTCCAATCGGTGGTAAATTTTAGAAGTGCAGAACTCATTTCACGCTCATATATTTTAAGTTTCGTCTCATTATCAATGGCTTCCATTTTATTTTTACTACTTAACTATGGTGTTAGTTTCGGAAAATACAACTTTCAAGTACACAAAAAAACGCTAGAATTTGAAAATCTACCCAAAGAATTTGATGGCTTTAAAATCGCACAACTTTCTGATTTACATTTAGGTACATTTGATAATGTAAAAAAAGTACAAAAAGGGCTAAATATGCTTCAGGCTGAGAATCCAGATGTGATTCTTTTTACAGGCGATATGGTTAATAATAAAGCAATTGAAGCCAAAAGATTTGTAGATTTGATAAAAAAACTTGAAGCACCTTACGGAAAATTTATCGTTTGGGGCAACCACGATTATGGAAGTTATGTTCATTGGAATTCCGAAGCAGAAAGGCAAAAAAATTTATCGGAATTAAATGAAATTGGCATAGAAATGGGTTTAAAATGGTTGAACAATGCAAATTTTCCGCTTGTTAAAAATAACGATACACTCCACTTAGTTGGCGTAGAAAACTGGGGACTTCCACCATTTCCACAAAAAGGAGATTTAGATAAAGCCCTCGAAAATATTGATTCTAAGGATTTTTCAGTTTTACTTTCGCACGACCCAACACATTGGCGCGAGAAAGTTCTCAAGCATAAAAAGAAAGTGGCTTTAACCTTGAGTGGGCATACTCACGGAATGCAATTTGGCATCGAAATAGGCAATTTTCGTTGGAGTCCGGTAAAATATCGCTACAAAGATTGGGCAGATTTATTTGAAGAAAACGGACAATTTTTGTACGTAAATAGGGGCTTTGGTTGCATTGGATATCCGGGACGAGTAGGTATTTTGCCCGAAATCACGATTATTGAACTTCGAAAAAAATAAGTGTAAACTTTTCTCAATTCTAAATCCAACCGCACAAAATAAAAACTTGGTCATCTGATGAATATTCAATTTCGAAGCAATGCTATTCATCAGATGACATTAAACATTTTTAAAACAACTGATAATCAATCAAAAATACTAGTAACCTTGAGCATTATCATCACCTCGCGGGTCAGCAGCACCTTCGAGTTTTCCGTTGGGTAATACCAAAATGGCTTCCACACGCCCAATTGACGAGCGTGATTTTAAATGATGCCCTTTTGCAGTCAGATTGTTGATTACCAATGTATCAAATCCGTTTTCTTCATAGAAAATTTGGTCAGGCAACCATTGATGATGAAAACGAGAAGCCTCAACAGCCTGAAGAGCAGTCATTTGAAAATCAACAATATTAGTAATTACCTGGAAAACAGAAGTTATAATTGTAGAACCTCCCGGCGAACCTACCACAAAAAATAAACTGTCATTTTTTAAAACAATTGTAGGTGTCATTGAACTTAACATTCTTTTATAAGGCTCAATTGCGTTTGCTTCACCACCTACTAAACCATAAGCATTTGGATATCCGGGCTTTATGCTAAAATCGTCCATTTCATTGTTTAATAAAAAACCAGCACCATCGACAACAATTCTACTGCCATAGCTCAAATTAAGTGTTGTGGTAATCGAAACTGCATTTTTCCATTTATCAACTATCGAAAAATGAGTCGTTTCTTCACTTTCATTAATTGAAATTTTACCTTCTTTTATTTCATTTGAATTACTGGCTTTACCGAGGTTAAAAGACAGCATGCGTTGTTTATTATATTCTTTATCAATAAGTTGAGAAAAAGGAACTGCAAAAAAATCATTATCACCTAAATAAGAAGCTCTATCGGCATAAACCCTCCGCTCAGCTTCAATAAAAAGGTGAATGTGTTCAGGAGAATGGAATGTGCCAAGTTTTTGATTTTCAATTGAATTAAGCAATTGAAGCAAAGCAATTCCTCCACTCGAAGGAGGTGCCATTGATATTATTTTATAACCTTTATACGTTCCAGTTACAGCTTCACGCCAAACAGATTTATATTTGTTTAAATCTTCTTCTGAAATTAAACCATTAGACTTAACCATTTGATTAACAATCATTTTAGCTGTTTCACCTTCGTAAAAATCTTTTCGTCCAAAATCACGAATACGCTCAAGTGTTTTAGCTAATTGTTCCTGAACTAGTAAGTCATTGGCATTCCATGCTTTAGATTTCAAAAATGCGCAACCTTCAGGATTCTGTTTTTGAAAAGTAGCTTGCAGTTTATTAAAATCGTCGGCTTGATTTTTCGTAATTTTAAAACCATTTCGAGCCAAATTTATTGCCGGTTGAATTAATTCAGAAAAAGGTAAAGAACCGTATTTTTCGTGAAGTGTAATTATTCCATCTACTGCCCCCGGAACACCTGAAGCTTTGTGTGAATAAACACTTAAATCGTTGATAACATTACCTTTAGAATCAAGAAACATATCTCTATTAGCTAATTTAGGAGCTTTTTCGCGATAATCGAGCGTAGAAACTTCACCTGAATTCATTCGTACTACAGCAAAACCTCCTCCGCCAATATTTCCAGCAGAAGGGTAACAAACTGCCAATGCAAAACTTACAGCTACAGAAGCATCAACGGCATTTCCTCCTTTTCGCAAAATCTCTATTCCTATCTTAGAAGCTTCGGGGTGAGCACTTACTACCATGCCCGAATCAGCGATTAAGCCTCTGTTTTCCATTGAAATAGGCTTTTCTATTACTTTTTTTGAATTAAAACTACACGAAAAAATAAAAAAAGTAAGCAATAATACAGTATATTTAGCCATAAATATTTATCATTTTATTGTTTAATTATAATCGAATAAAAAAAATTGAATTTCGTATGTTCAGTAAATTATAAATCAATGAGTTAAAATTAAAAACCGTTCAATACACATTATCAAAGAAATACCCAATCCGGCACCCGAAATTATTAGATTCCATTCTCTTTGTGAAGTTTTGAGCTTACTTACAAATAAATAAGCAAAGCTCAAAATAACGAAAACAATAAAAATCTGACCGAGCTCGAGACCTAAGTTGAAAGCAAAAAGAGGTTTAATAATACTAACTTCTAAGCCCAATAAACTACGAAGATAATTTGAAAAGCCAAGCCCATGAATCAGTCCAAAAAACAATGCCATAGCGTATCTTAAGTAGTAACTACCTTGACTATAAGTAGTTCGCTTCGACATAATATTAGCTAAAGCGGTAATAAAAATTGTAACAGGAATTAAAAATTCAATTAATTTAGTAGAAAAATGTACAACTTGTAAGCTAGCCAAAGCCAATGTGATGGAATGTCCAATAGTAAAAGCAGTAACAAGAATCAAAACTTGCCGCCATTGCGAAAATAAATAAACACCACTCAACGTTATTATAAACAAAATGTGGTCGTAACCTGCAAAATCGGCAATATGCTCAAAACCAAGCTGTAAATATAAATTAAATAATTGCATAAATTTTAAATTATTTCTTAAAAAATAGAAAACCAAACGTAATTTTTTTTTGTAATTTTACAAAATAATTTTTAATTAAAAAAACAAAGATAGACATGAGAATTTATTTTCTAATTATAATCCTTTTTTTTAGTATCAGCAGTTTTTCTGCCAAAAAGCATCCACTGCATATTGCCTTAGTAAGTATCGAATACAATGCAAAAAATAAGAATTTTGATGTGCTTTTCAAGATTTTTGTTGATGATTTTGAAACTATTATCCTAAAAAAGTATGGAATAAATATGAATACAGGAAAAAGTAGCGAAAACCCTAAATATGGTTTTTACTGTACTAGCTATGTAAAAGAACATTTTGGAATTGTTTTTAATAACGGGAAAAAATATACGAATGAGCTCATTTACAAAGAAAAAGACTCCAATATTGAAGCTGTTTGGCTCAAATTTGAAATGAAAGCACCAGCTTTGATTGAAAATGTAAAAATAAA
The DNA here is from genome assembly GCA_022729915.1 of Draconibacterium orientale. Lineage (GTDB taxonomy): Bacteria > Bacteroidota > Bacteroidia > Bacteroidales > JAIFNL01 > JAIFNL01. The sequence goes on from DZBP01000055.1 coordinate 9,261, forward strand.
AACAACAATAATGACCGATTTATTTGATGATCAAACAAACTTAATTGTTTTCAAATACAAAAATCATGAAGAAGCATTTAAACTCGATAATATTGTAAAAGAAAATAGTTTTAAAATAAAATAAGTAAGTATTAATAAACTATTTTTCTCCTTAAAATTAATATTTTTTATTTTAAAAAATTGTTTCTGATTTAGGAATTTTTAACTCTATAAAAAATCATTTTTCTGAAAATATACTTTCAGATGCAAAAAAAGTGTAAATTTGCATTAAATGTTTGGAGTTAATATTCCGAATCGTTTTAAAACAACAATTAAAATATAATTTAATAAATGCTTGAATTTCAAAGTATTAAAAGAATACAATACAATAAAATTCCATAGAAGCAAAAAAATCTACATCACACATTTTTTCAAAAGAAACAAATGCTGAAAGATTTAAAAATAAAACCACAATTTAGCTAATTAGCAGATTGATAGGTCTTTTTAAAATATTAAAACACATGAAAAAAAAGATACTTTTGCTTGCATTTCTAATTTCATTTTTTGCAAATGCAAATGCCACACACAATAGAGCTGGCGAAATAACTTACAAACAGCTTGGACCTCTTACATTTGAGGTAACTGTAACTACTTATACAGCATGGGGAAACAATCAAGCAGACCGAGATGAGCTTGTTTTCATGTGGGGCGACAACACACAAGATACAGTAGGTCGATGGGAAGCTATAAATATTACCACAACTTTGCGGCGTAACAAATACACTGCCATACACACTTATCCTGGTCCTGGTACTTATTCTATTATAATGCTCGATTTCAATAGAAATGAGGGAGTTGTAAATATTCCGCTCTCTATAAATGTGGCATTTTCGATAAAAACGACTCTTCAAATAAACCCTTTGCTTGGACAAAATAATACCCCTTTACTTTTAAATCCACCTCACGACAAAGCAGCTGTGGGACAAAAATTTGTACACAATCCGGCAGCTTACGACCCCGATGGCGATAGTCTTTCGTACCGTTTAACAGCCTGCTTAGGTATTGATGGAAAACCAATTTCTAATTATACTTATCCAGAATCGAGCCAAGAGCCAATTTATATAAACCCAGTTACAGGCGATTTAATCTGGAATACACCTGTTTACAAAGGCGCGTACAACGTGGCAATTGAAATTTCAGAATGGCGGCAAGGTGTAAAAATTGGAAGTTTGATTAGAGATATGCAAATAGATGTTATCAATTCTAACAATAAACCTCCGATTATTAATGCTTTACAAAATTGGTGCGTTACTGCTGGCGACAATATTTTCTTTAATGTGGCTGCTCAAGATGTTGAAGGAAAAAGAATAACACTTACATCGTATGGAGGTGTATATGAAGTAGATGACTCTAAGGCAATATTTAATCCAGTAGCAGGATTAGGCAACGTAAACTCAAATTTTTCGTGGCAAACTAATTGTAGCCATGTTGCAAAAAATCCATATACAGTTATTTTCAAAGTTCGTGATAGTGTTGATTTTGATTGTGATAAATGTTATTCAGATTGCTTAGGTTGCGATTTGCCAATGACAACGAATCAAAATGTGAAAATTACAGTAGTAGCACCTGCACCAGAAAATTTGCAAGCAAATGCAAGTAATGATTTTATTGCGCTGAATTGGAATAAGGAAAAATGCACGCAAGCTATTGGTTATAAACTATATAGAAGAGAAGAGTCGTCTGGTTGGACACCCAGTAATTGTGAAACAGGTGTTCCTTCTTACACAAATTTTAAATTAATAGCTACGATTCATAATTTAAACGACACCGTTTATATAGATGACGATAAAGAGCTAACACACGGATATTTATACTGTTACAGAGTTATTGCTTATTTTACCGATGGTGCTGAAAGTTATGCATCGGAAGAAGCTTGCACTGATTTAGCACAAGGAATTCCGGTTTTGACCAATGTAACAGTAGATGAAACAGGTACAAACAATGGAACGATTCGAGCTATCTGGTCAAAACCAACTGAAATAGATAGCACAATAACTCCTCCACCCTATCGCTACGAACTTTGGAGTGGCGAAGGTGAAATAGGTGTAACCGAACACTACATCTTAGGTGGATTAAACGATACAATTTTTACTGACGAAAACCTGAATACTTTTGAAAAACAATACAACTATAATGTAGGAGTTTTCAATGACCCTGATGGCGACGGCATCTGGAAAGTAATAGGCGCATCATCATCGGGAGCATCAGTTTTTATGGTTTTAGAACCCAACGATATGAAAATAAAAATATCGGTAAGAGAAAGAGTTCCATGGGTAAATAAAAAATATACGTTCTACAGACAGAATAACAATACGCTGATTTTTGAAGAAATAGCAGTTACCGACACAAATACTTATACGGATTTAAATCTTGTAAATGGCGAAGAATATTGCTATTATATTAAAACAGAAGGTGAATACAATGTGGGTAAATATCCCAAACCTCTTATAAATTTTTCGCAAAAGAATTGTGCAAAGCCCAAAGATTTAACACCGCCTTGCGCTCCAACTCTTAATGTAACAAGTATTTGCGACGAAGGTTATAATTTACTAACTTGGACAAACCCTGTAAAAATCTGTGGCTCAAGTGATTTAGAAGCATACAAAATATATTACAGCCCAACGCTTACAGATGAGCCCACTTTGCTCGAAACAATTTTAAAACCTCAAGTTCCTAACGACACAAGTTATATGCATTTAGCAGATAATCAGACGCTTTCTGGTTGCTACATTGTTACTGCAACCGATAGTTTGGGGAATGAAAGCAGCAAAGCGCAAAAAGTTTGCATCGATATGTGTTCTGATTTTTCGTTGCCAAATGTTTTTACACCCAACGGCGATGGGAAAAATGATATTTTTAAATCAACTTCTTTCTATTCTGTTGAAAAATTAGATATTCAAATATTCAATCGCTGGGGAGAACTTGTTTACAAAACCGACGATAAGCGTGTAAATTGGGACGGTTCGTATTTAAAAACTCAAAACAAAGTCAGCAATGGGGTTTATTACTATATTTGCGATATTTGGGAAAAACGACTTTCTGGTACCGAGGTAAAAACCCTTACTGGTTTTATTCATGTTTATAATGATACTCAACATAACATAGAGCCATAAAAAAACAAGTGTTTTTTAGAGCTTAGAAAATATAAAAGCAAGTATTTTAATTTTCTCTTTGAATAAAAAAACAGATTGTAAGTTAAAAAAATCGTTACAAAATAACTTTTTAAGATGAAAACAAAACAATATATATTCACACTATTCATTTTATTTTTATGGAATTTTTCAATGAGTCAAAGCATTGAAGATAAAATATTTGCAGCAGAAACAATGCTTAAAAATAAAGATTTTGCAGGTGCTGCAAATTTATATTCAGAAATAAATGATAACCAAAAGAATAACGAAATTATTAAAAAACAAGCACTTACGTTATACAATTTAGGCAAGTACAGCGAAGCTATTAAAAAATTAGAGTTGCTATTAAATAGAGATGAATCATTTGCAAGTATCAATTTATCAAGATGTTATGCAAAATTAAACGAAAATGAAAAAGCATTAGCATACTTAAAGCAGCACCTCCAATCAAGAAACAAAGAAAGCGAAGCATCAATAAAATTAGAAACAGCTTTCAATCAGATTAAAAACGATGAAGAGTGGAAAAAACTTTGGTTAAAAGATTGGTACACAGAGCAAGAAATTGAAATAGAAGAAGCAAAATATTACATTAAAAACAATAAAAACATTGAAGCTTTAGAAAATTTAGACAACTGTATATCAAAAAATCCAAACTCCCACGAAGCTTTTTACTTACGTGCAAGTATTTTTTACGAACTTCAAGATTATAAAAATGCTTCAAAAGACATAAAAACAGCATCAAATTTAGAAAAAAATAATAAAAGCTACCTTTTTCTGCAAGCAGAAATAGCAAACAAGCAAAAAAAATATACTTTAGCTCTCGAAAATTACAATTTATTGCTTAAAATTGATAAATACAATCAAAATTATTACATCAAAAGAGCTGAAACGTACTCAAAACTCGAAAATTATAGCTCTGCAATTGAAGATATTGATTTTTGCTTGAAATACGATACTGAAAACAATGAATTGAAAAACATAAAAGCAAAATATCAAATAAATTTGGGCGAAACATGGGAAGCTTTAATTACACTGAACCAGTTAATTGCCAAAGATTCAAAGCCAGATTATTTTCTCACTCGCGGTTTACTTTATGCAAAAACTAATAATACACAGCTGGCATTCAAAGATTTTTCGCAAGCGATTGATTACGACCCTACTTTAGGAGAAGCCTATTTTCAGTTAGGCTTATTGAGCTTGATTGAAAAGAATAAAGAAAGTGCTTGTTATTATCTAAAAACAGCTATAAAATTGGGCATTTATGAAGCAAATGAAGTTTTTGAAAAAAATTGTCAAGATTAGTTTTTTCTCAATACTGATAATTAGTAAATACCTTATAACCAATCAGTTGTTGGTAATTATTTAAAGGATTTGTATCATAAACCATAATAAGGTATTGATTTTCAGTTTCTGAAAAGCTGCCTTCAAAGAAATTAAAATCGAGTGCTCCTGATTTTTTGTTCCTAAAAACATAAGCATAATTGTAATATCCTTGCTTAAGAAAAAGGGTAGCATCGTAATTTTTCGATTCGAGATTGTAAAACATTTTGTTTTCGGCAAGTAAATTCCAATTAGAAAAGGCTCCAACTACAAAAATATCACCACCAAGCAACTCATTTGGTGAATTTAAGCTGAAATGAGCATAAAAATAGTCAGCATCTTTGTAACTTTCATCGCTATTCTCTCTTTTTATCAAAAAATTACCATTCAAATCTTGTTTCGATTGGTATTTACCACCATTTCGTGTAAAATCAGAATCAAGTTTAAAGTGATAGTAAGGTTTTTCGTAATAAATTCGTTCAACACCCATAGCTTGAAAACGTTCACTTTTCATATCTAAATGTCTAAATTCATTTCCAGCTTCAAATACATTTTCGAGTTCATCTTGAAAAATAAGTTCATCACCCGATAAAAATTTGGGTACTAACTTATTCTTTGAGTTATCTATTCTTCCATTTTGAAATACAGTAACTTGTATATTTTCAGAGGCAATAGAAGCATCAGATTTATTGACAGAAAAATCAACTCTTTGACCCGCAATTTGCAAATTTCCAACTACTGAACGTTTTACATTTGCTGAAATCTCAGTTTTAGAATCGACAATATAAATGCGTTTGCTCAAAATCAAACGTTCCGGAGTATTTCGCTCATAAACAACAAAAAGATAATTACCAGAAATTAAAGGAGTTACATCTTCATTAGGAATTAATACTTGATAATGAATGTATTGAGCAAATGTATTAGTAGAAAACCAATAATCATTAATTGTATTATCTTCAAAACCAGAGCAATACTCACTATAAAGTAAATCAGAAGGTTGCCAATTCATATCGCAATGAATCAATGTATAATTAAAATCTTCTAAATTCTCTGAAAGTACATCAAAGGAAATTTTAAGTTTTTCGTCAGAATTTAATTTAATAATTGGATAAGACATTTCCCAATCCAAACGAGAAGTTTCCAAGCTTTTAATATCTTGTCTGTAAACTTTATCAGAAAAAGTCAAATCTTTATTTTCAAGCATTTGCGCCATTACTCCATTTGCTCCGAGCAAAAATATAAAAAATAAAAGTGAATATACAGCAAAAAGATGTTTTCTCATGGTCTGCTTAATTTTTATAATAATCCTATTTCAAAAAAGTTCTTTATTTATAACGAAACTAAAAAGAATTGTAAATAATTAAATTTCAGAACGATATTGATTAATAATTGTAAGTAAAGATTTTCTAATTTGCGATTTTTGCAAATCAATATCTTCCTGTGCCAATGTTCCTTCAATCATCTGATTTTTGAGCGAATTAAATTTAGCAGAAACCATAATGACTTGATTATAAATAATTTCATCATCATTTTTTGCAGCTATAAGTAACAATTCGATGGCTTTATCAAGTTCATTTTTGGAAATTAAAAAAACAATATCATCTATTTGAGCACTTTGCGTTCCAACTTCATAAAGTAATGTATAAATATTCACATTTTCGTAGCTATTATAACATTCTATTGTAGCTTTTCCACGTTTTAAACGTTCTTTTAATTTTGCATAGCTGTAAAAATGAGGCATTTCAGAAGTGTTACAAAGTTTGCAATTACAAGGAATCATTTCAGTAACTTGTAAGTTGTGAAAATTAGTGTTTATTTTTTTAATATTTTTCCGAATTACTCCCAAAAAATCTTTTTTATTTTCACCAGCTAATTTAATTTTAATTTTTTTCTCAAAATAATATTCTATCACAATGGCTCTGGTATTCTCATATTCTAATAAAACACCATATCTCCAATAATTTTCGCCAACAATTTCGGTCTGGCTTTTTGCAATAAACTGAGTTAGAATACCTTTGGGCATAAAATCGTACCTAAATTCAAAATACAAATTCTGTTCATTTGCATTCCATTCATAATCAACAGCATCTTCATTCAAAAGTTGAGGAACTAAAAAAACACCTTCAGTTAGTTCAAAGCAAATACTAAACCTTTCATTGTGCATCAACGAAAGTAATTCGCTCCGCTTATCTTGATAACCATTTGAATTCCATATTCTTATCAAATCTAAATTTGTGAATTTTCCCTTATTTTTTATAGTTACAATATCATCTAAAACGGCGTAAACGCCAGCCGTAACCCACTCGTGATTTAAAAATATAGTATCATTGAGATGTACATCTTCTTGAAAATGAAGAAATACGCCTATTTGATGAAAATAGCCTGAAAGAAATAATGCCCGCTCTTGTGTCATTCCATAATCTGCACAAATTTCAAAATATAAATTTAAGTCGATGTAATTATTTCCTTCTTGTTTTAATTTATCGAGCCTTCTTCTAATTTCAACCCAAACTTTTGGCAAAGTAATTCCAATTTCGGGTAATAAATTTTTATCAAAAATTATTTTTTTGATGTCTTCGCGCAAAGAATCAATTGTATGAGTATATTCATCTAAACAGCTTACTTCATTGTATTTCAGCAAATTAGTGAATTTTTCTTGATAGCTGGATAATGATAAACTTTTAGTAGGCAAATCAATTTTATTTAAAACCACAATAACCGGACTATTATTACTGAGCACTTTAATAATATTGAGCCAATAAAAAAAATCGACATGCCTAATGTCTTTACGAGCCTCAATAACAAGCAAATACACCGAATGCCGAGTAAGAAAAAATTGATGTGTAGCATGATAAATCTCTTGACCTCCAAAATCCCAAATATTTATTCGAAAAGTATTCTTTTTCAAAGCCTTGATAGAAGTAAGACTTTCAAATTCTTGAGTTGGCAAAATCCACTTTATAATATTAATTCCTTGGGTAGTTTGTTTGTGGTGAAATTTGTAGCTAGGATTGCTCAAAGCTTCTGATATTGAGGACTTTCCAGCTCTATCCTCACCTACTAAAATCAATTTCACTTCGTTCAAACAATCCATTTCTTTAGCTTGGTGCAATTCAGAAAAAAAGTTTAAAACAGCCTGCTTTTTTTGCTTGATCACTTCTATTGGAGGCAATTCTAATGGATTATTAAACAAATTAATACCTTCATAATCCCAAGTATCTAAATAAGCAATTTCAGATAAATTTTCAGCTATTGCAAAAGGTAATTTTTTAATTTTATTGTATCTTACATCAAGCTTTTCGAGTTTTATAAGTTCATTGAGTTTAGAAATATCCAAAATTTCATTTTTTTCTAAGCTCAAAATTTTAAGTTCGGTAAGTGCAGAAAGCCAATCTATATTTTGTATCTGGTTTTCAGAAAGGTTGAGATAAGTCAACTGAGTCAAATTAGCTAAAGGCTCAATGTCTTTGATTTTGTTATCCCAAAGATTTAATTTACGTAGATTTACCAGTTTTTTTAGTGGCGAAATATCTGTTATTTTATTATCTCTCAAATTTAAGAATTGCAATTCTAATAAATTTTCGAGTGCAGAAATTGAGCGTATATGATTGAAGCCTGCCGAAAAAAAAGTAAGTCTATAAAGTTGAATTAAAGCATTAATTGACTCAATATCATTATTATACAAATTCAAACTAGCTAAATTAACCATTTGCGATACAGCACTAATATCTTTAATTTCATTTTCGTTTAAATCTAAAATGGTAATATATTTTAAATCGGCAAGCGAAGAAATATCGAAAATTCTATTGGTATGCAAATCAAGATGTACCAAACTAGTTAATTTCTTTAAAGGCAAAACGTCAGAAATATAATTTTCGGCTAAAATCAAGGTATTAATTAACTTACAATTCGATAAATAAGCAAGATTTTGTATTTTATTATCCGTCAAATTCAAATAAATTAAGTTTGGAATATTTTCAATAAATTGAATATCGGACAAATTAGCATTTACTAACGATAATTTTTCGAGGTAAATTAAATTCTTGAGTAAAGATTCAATCGACTTTGCTTCGATATCAGAAAGATTTAATGAAATTATTCGTCCCAAATCATTAATGCAATACGAAGGAAAAGAATGTGTATGAACTTCATTTTCAGATATTTTAATAATTCTAATACCTAAAACATGTTCAATATTTTGCAAAGTGAATAAATCGTTCATCAGTTTAAGAAATATGAGTTTGTAGAAAATAAAAATAAAAAA
>DZBP01000233.1 GCA_022729915.1 Draconibacterium orientale
AAAAAAATTGCCGTAGTACTTCCGGCATACAATGCTGGGCTTACGCTCGAAAAAACATACAACGAAATTCCGTTCGATATTGTTGATGAAGTTATTTTGACCGACGACAATAGCAAAGATAATACCATAGAAGTTGCAAAACAACTTGGTATTAAGCATATTATAGTACACGAAAAAAACAGAGGCTACGGTGGAAATCAAAAATCATGCTACAACAAAGCTCTCGAACTCAACACTGACATTGTTGTAATGCTTCACCCTGATTATCAATATACTCCAATGCTAATCCAATCCATGTGTTATTTGATAGCCAACGATGTTTATCCGGTTGTATTGGGTTCACGAATATTAGGTAAAGGAGCATTAAAAGGCGGAATGCCAATGTACAAATACATATCGAACCGCTTTCTCACTTTCACTCAAAATTTAATCATCAACCAAAAACTTTCGGAATATCATACCGGATTTAGAGCTTTTAGAAGCGATGTGTTGAAAAACATCAACTACAATGTCAATTCAGAAGATTTTGTATTTGATAATCAAATGCTTGCACAAATCTTTTTCAAAGGCTACGAAATAGCAGAAATAACTTGTCCTACAAAATATTTCGACGAAGCCTCGTCAATAAACATTAGCCGAAGCATAAAATACGGATTAGGCGTTTTACATACTTCGCTCATGTACAGGCTAACGAAATGGAAAATATTGAAATATAAGATATTCTAAATGGTTCTCACGAACCATTTATTTTTTTATTCGTAAAAACTTTGCACTCCAAGCGTGTAAGAATTTAAACCAAAGCCAGTTATAGTTCCTCGACATACTGCCGATAGAAATGAGTGATGTCTGTAACTTTCACGCTGAGCGGTATTGGAAATGTGAACTTCTACAACCTGTGTTGCAATTGCCTTAATAGCATCGGCTAAAGCTATGGAAGTGTGGCTATAAGCTCCGGCATTGAATACAATTCCATCGTAGAAAAACCCAACTTCGTGAAGTTTGTCAATCAAATCGCCTTCTCTATTTGATTGAAAATGTTCTATTTGAGCTTTTGGAAACTTTGCTTTCAACTCGATTAGAAAATCGCTGAAATTTATATTTCCATATATCGAAGGCTCACGTGTGCCTAGCAAATTCAAATTGGGTCCGTTTAATATCAAAATTTTCATTTAAACTATTTTAATTTATTGTTTCAAAAAAATTACATTTTCTATTCGTTAGCAACGAACAAAATTTTGAGTAAAAGTAAATGCTTTTTATCTAAAAAAAGAATTTTTACTTGAATTTTAAATTAAGATTTGATTAAGTTTTCATTAAATTAAACATTATTTTCATAAAAAGAAGAAACAATAAAAACATTAAATAGTTCATTAGAATGAATTTACAAAATTATTTTGTTTTTTTAAGAAGTTTTAAACATTATAAAATGCGTTAAAAGCAAAAAAAACACTAATTTTGCACACTTTTTAAAAGCTACCAAGTTTGGGCGTTTTTTCAAAGAAAAAGAAAACACAATAGATTAAGATAAATGTTAATTATTTATTTAATATTTATCGAATCAAAAAAAACCGATTTTTTCCATATTACATAAATATAAAAATTAAAGCAAAAGTAATTAAATTAAGAAAGCATGCAAAATATAAGAAACATTGCAATAATTGCCCACGTTGACCACGGAAAAACGACATTAGTAGATAAAATGTTGATGCTTGGAAATCTATTTAAAGACCACGAAAAACCCGGAGAGTTGATTATGGACAGCAACGACTTGGAACGAGAGCGTGGCATTACGATTCTTGCAAAAAATGTTTCGGTTAATTACAAAGGCACCAAAATAAACATTATAGATACTCCCGGACACGCCGACTTTGGTGGCGAAGTAGAGCGTGTACTTAATATGGCTGACGGAGTTTTGCTCCTTGTTGATGCCTTCGAAGGAACAATGCCGCAAACTCGTTTTGTGCTTTCTAAAGCTATTGAATTGGGCTTAAAACCGATTGTGGTTGTAAATAAAGTAGATAAACAAAACTGTCGCCCCGACGAAGTACAGGAACAAGTATTTGACTTAATGTATTCATTAGGTGCTACTGAAGACCAAATGAATTTCCCAACCATTTACGGCTCATCGAAAAATGGCTGGATGTCAACCGATTGGCGCAAAGAAACAACCGACATAGTACCACTTATTGATGCTATCATCGAATTTATTCCTGCACCGGAGCAAAAAGAAGGAACACCACAAATGTTAATTACCTCGCTCGACTATTCTACTTATGTGGGTAGAATTGCCATTGGACGTTTAACAAGAGGCGAACTTTTGGTAAATCAAAACATTACACTCGTAAAAAGAGATGGAACTCATAAACGCAGCCGAATAAAAGAAATTTTGGTATATGAAGGTTTTGCCAAAATGAAAGTTGAAAAAGTAAAATCGGGCGAAATTTGCGCTTTAGTTGGAATTGAAGGTTTCGACATTGGCGACACAGTGGCAGATTATGAAAACCCTGAAGCGCTTCCTACAATCAATATTGACGAGCCTACTATGAGTATGTTGTTCACTATCAACGACTCACCGTTCTATGGACAAGACGGAAAATATGTAACTTCGAGCCATTTAAAAAACAGACTTTACAAAGAACTTGAAAAGAACTTGGCTTTGCGTGTTGAGCCAGCCGATACTTCGGAAGCTTACAACGTTTTTGGACGTGGTGTGCTTCACTTGTCGGTACTTATCGAAACTATGCGTAGAGAAGGCTTTGAATTGCAAGTTGGTCAACCTCAAGTTATTATAAAAGTTATTGACGGCGTTAGATGCGAACCGGTTGAAGAAATGACCATCGACGTTTCAGAAGAATTTTCGGGAAAAGCCATTGATATGGTTACTAAGCGAAAAGGCGAAATGCAAAGCATGGAAATAAAAGGCGACCGAGTGGTGCTACAGTTTATCATTCCTTCGAGAGGTATTATTGGGCTGAGAACCAATTTATTAACTGCTACTGCTGGCGAAGCAATCATTTCGCACCGTTTCATCGAATTTCAACCCTACAAAGGTGATATTGAAAAACGAAACGTAGGTGCTCTTATCGCTCTCGAAGCCGGTACAGCTTTTGCTTATGCCATCGACAAACTTCAAGATAGAGGTAAATTCTTTATCAATCCACAAGAGGAAGTATATACAGGTCAGGTAGTTGGAGAAAATTCACGTGCCGATGATATTGTTATCAATGTTACAAAAAGCAAAAAACTTACCAACATACGCGCTTCGGGTACTGACGACAAAGCACGCTTGATTCCTCCAATTAAATTCTCTCTCGAAGAAGCGTTGGAATACATTCAAGCTGATGAATATGTGGAAGTTACGCCAAATTACATTCGTCTTCGCAAAATTTATTTAGATGAAAACGAACGCAAGCGCAGATCGAAAACGATTAGCTAATTTGAGAATTTGAGAATTTGAAAATATACTGAAAAAAGCGAAATTTGCACAGCAAGTTTCGCTTTTTATATTAAAAAAGTGTAGTTTTGCCTAAACTTCAAAAAACTAAAATTCTATAAACTATGAAAAATTTTATTATAACCAACTTTATTATTTTATTTTTTATACTGATTTCGTGCAATTCTGAAACTAAAACGAACTCTATTTTAAATAATTCCAACAAAATAATGCTTGTTTTGACCGAAAACTGGGAAAGTATGGAAGCAAACGTATATTTTTTAGAAAAAAACAATCAAAAATGGCAGAAAACACCACAAACCATGCAGGCTTTGATTGGTGTAAAAGGTTTAGGTATGGGATTAGGTTTGCACGATTCTATTGAAGAGCTTGATTTTAAATCATTTCCTCAAAAAAAAGAAGGTGATGGAAAATCGCCCGCCGGAATTTTTTTCATTAGCCAAATTATGGGCTACGACTCGGTTTTGTTTTGTGGCAACAAATTGGATTACAAACAAATAACAAGTTCTTTACATGCAGTAGATGATTCTATTTCAATGTATTACAACCAAATAGTTGACACTCTCCTACTCGATTCTTCGTACACTAATTACTACAATTCGTTTGAGAATCTGCACAAAATGAGTTATTATTACGAGTGGATTTTTAGAATAGACCACAATAAATCAAACGTAAAAGGAAAAGGAAGCCTTATTTTTGTTCACATCTGGGACAAAGACGGAAAAGGAAGTGCAGGTTGCACTACTATTTCGAGGGAAAACATGATGGAATTGCTAAAGTGGATTGATAACCAAACGATTGTCATTCAATTGCCTAAAAATAATTACAACGAAATGGCAAAGAAACTTCTTTTGCCCGAAATTGAATGACATGAAATTTTGTGTGATAAAGAAAACGTATAATTATCTCAAACCATTTATTTTGAAATAATTATACATTTTCTTTTAGATATACTAAATTGTTTAAAAAACTTTGGAATTAAAGTTTGTAATTATTTGATTTATAGTTTATAATTTTCAAATTAATTCATTTTCAAATTAATTCATTT
>DZBP01000234.1 GCA_022729915.1 Draconibacterium orientale
AATTTGGATAAATCGAATTGAATTCTTGCTCGTTTATATAATTTGTTTCTTTTAAAAGTTCTAGCCAATAGCAACTTTCATCAGCTTCCTTTTTGTGCAATTGAAAGTTTATGAATAAAATCAGCTTTGCTTTCTGCATTTAAACCTTCTCTAACATTTGCACCAATAGAAGTTCCAGACCTTACTAATTGTTTACTTAAAACAAACTCTTTTTTATCTTGTTGCAAATATTTATACAAATTAACTGTTCTAATCGCAAATTTAAAACTTTTATCTTTTATTATATTATTGTCTTTCATTTTTCAATAAACAAGCATTCATAATTCTTAATTCATAATTCTTAATTCCTAATTCCTAATTCATAATTCATAATTCCTAATTAAAGAAGCACATCACGTTTTTGGTAGTGGGTATGCAAATAGTGATGACTTTTTTCGCCCAGTGGTTCGCCCAGATATTCTTTATAGAGCTGGATAATGAATGGATTCTGATGCGAAACTCTAATAGCCGACTTGTCGTCGATGTCGTAAAGGGCTTCACGGCGAAGTTTAATGGCTTCGGGCGAAGGAACTATTGGTTGACCACCTCCGCTGATGCAACCTTTTGGGCAAGCCATCACTTCTACGAACTGAGCTTTCGACTTTCCCTCTTTGATGTCTTTCAACAGTCGTTCGAGTTCTAAGAAAGTAGTAACCACAGCTACATTGAGTTCTAAGCCAGCTACATTGAGGCTCATTTCTCTGCGAAGCTTATCTTGTCTGATGGTTTCCACTTTGTAGTCTTTCATCTCTTCGCCAGTGAGTTTGAAATAAGCCGTGCGAATGGCAGCTTCCATTACTCCACCCGATGCACCAAAGAGGTTACCTGCCGATGAGCGTGTACCCAGCGGATTGTCGGTAAGTTCGGGTTGAAGGCTGTGAATGTCAATTCCGTACAATCGAATAAGTTTAGCAAGCTCGCGGGTTGTAAGTACAGCGTCCACATCGCTTATTCCGTTGTGCGTCATCTCTTCGCGTTGCGCTTCAAACTTCTTGGCGGTGCAAGGCATAATGCCCACTGAATAAATATCTTCGGGTTTAATACCTTCCTTTTCGGCATAGAAACCTTTAATAAGTGCGCCCATCATTTGTTGAGGCGATTTGCAGGTCGAAAGATTAGGCAACAGCTCGGGGTGAAATTGTTCGGCATATTTAACCCAACCCGGACAGCACGAGGTAAACATAGGCAATACGCCACCGTTTTGTATTCGGTGAATGAGTTCGGCAGATTCTTCCATAATGGTAAGGTCGGCAGTGAAACTGCTATCGAATACCACATCGAAACCAATCTTGCGCAAAGCGGCATTCATTACCCCAATAACGTTAGTTCCGGCAGCTAAACCAAATTCTTCGGCTATGGTTATGGAAATAGAAGGCGCATGTTGTACCACCACTCTTTTCTTTGGGTCGTTGATGGCTGTGTGAATTTCTTTGAAGTGAGCAAACTCATCTAAAGCACCTGTTGGGCAAACGGTAATACATTGTCCGCAATTGATGCAGCTCGAAACGTTCATACCTTTTCTGAAAGCTGTTTCGATGATGGTTTTGTTTCCACGTCCTGAGAAGTCGATTGCCGAAACGCCTTCTACTTCTTCGCACACACGTACACAACGTCCGCAAAGAATACATTTGGCTGGGTCTCTAACAATACTTGCGCTGGATATGTCGAGTTTGTAGTCGTTCTTCTTGCCCGAAATTCTGCGTTCGGTAATATTATGTTGTGCAGCAAGAGTTTGTAGCTCGCAATGGTTGTTGCGTATGCAATACAAACAATCGTCGGGGTGATTCGAAAGCAATAATTCAATAATTGTTTTTCGTGCATGAATTACTCTATCGGAATGGGTTTTGATTTTCATGCCTTCGGCAGCAGGATAAGAGCAAGCTGTGATTAAGTTACGTGCACCTTCCATTTCCACTACACACATACGGCACGCACCCGAAGGAAATAAATCTTTCATGTGACACAGTGTAGGCACAGACATTCCGTTCCTTTTAAGAGCATCAAGTATCGTGTCGCCTGCTTGTGCTTGAATTATTTTGTTATTAACTTCTATGTTCATGTTTTTTTTATTTTTAAAATTATGAATTATGAATTATGAATTATGAATTATTTTGTCTTCTTTGTTGATAAAATAATACTTTTAATAATTTTCAATAATTCTTCACAATCTGGATAAATCGAATTGAATTCTTGTTCGTTTATATAATTTGTTTCTTTTAAAAGTTCCAACCAATAACAACTTTCATCAGCTTTCTTTTGTGCAATTGAAAGTTAATGAATAAAATCTGCTTTGCTTTCTGCATTTAAACCTTCTCTAACATTTGCACCAACTGAAGTTCCTGATTTTAATAATTGTTTACTTAAAACAAACTCTTTTTTATCTTGTTGCAAATATTTATACAAATTAACTGTTCTAATCGCAAATTTAAAACTTTTATCTTTTATTATATTATTGTCTTTCATTTCAAAACAAATAATTCATAATTCGTAATTCATAATTAACAATTGATAATTACTTAATGGTTATAGCATCAAATTTACATACATCGAAACATGTACCGCATGCAATACATTTGTCTTGTACAATAAAGTGAGGAGTTTTCTTACCACCAATGATGGCATCGGTAGGACATTTCTTCGCACAAATAGTACAACCTGTACATTTATCTACTTCAATCTCAAAAACTCTCAGGTCTTGGCAAACACCAGCACTGCAAATTCTCTCGAAAATATGTTCTTCGTATTCTTCTCTAAACCATTTGAGTGTGCTAAGTACCGGATTGGGGGCAGATTGTCCTAAACCACAAAGTGAAGTATCGCGAATAACTTCGGCAAGGTCTTGTAATGCCATTACACCTTTCATGCGCAAAAGTGCTTCGTGTTTGTCGTGAGTAGGTCTTCGGGTAATGCTTTCGAGTATTTCGAGCATTCGGCGAGTTCCTTCTCTACAAGGAATGCATTTACCACAACTTTCGCGCTGAATGAAATCCATGAAGAATTTGGCAACATCAACCATGCAGGTTTCGTTGTCCATAACTACCATTCCGCCTGACCCCATCATAGCACCTACTGCAAGGATTGATTCGTAATCGATAGGAATATCAAGATTGACATCGGTAACACAACCACCCGAAGGTCCTCCCATTTGTACGGCTTTAAATGTTTTTCCGTTCGGAATACCTCCGCCTATGGTGAAGATTACATCTCTGATGCTTGTACCCATTGGAATTTCTACCAATCCGGTAAGGTTAATTTTACCCGAAAGCGCAAATACTTTTGTGCCTTTGCTTTTCTCTGTTCCCATAGCAGCATACCAGTCCGCTCCTTTGCGAACAATAACAGGAATGTTGGAAAGTGTTTCTACGTTGTTGATAATGGTAGGTTTACCGAACAAACCACTCACGGCAGGAAATGGAGGACGAGGGCGTGGCATACCACGTTTGCCTTCAATACTATGAATAAGAGCCGTTTCTTCGCCACAAACGAATGCACCCGCTCCCATTTTTACTTTTATCTCAAAATTAAAGCCTGTTCCGAATATATCTTTACCAAGTAAGCCATATTCGGTAGCTTGCTTCAATGCTATTTCGAGGCGTTTGATAGCCAAAGGATATTCGGCTCTGATGTAAATGTACGCTTTGCTAGCTCCAATACCGTAAGCAGCAATAGCCATTCCTTCAATAAGCTTGTGAGGATCGCCTTCGATAACGGCTCTGTCCATAAATGCACCCGGGTCGCCTTCGTCGGCATTGCAGATGAGGTATTTTTGCTCTGCTTTTTCGGCAGCAGCAAACTTCCACTTTTTGCCAGTAGGAAAACCTCCGCCTCCACGACCGCGCAAACCGCTTTTCTCTATCATGTCGCATACTTCGGCAGGTGTTTTGCTAGCAAGAATGTCTAGCATAGATTTATAACCAGCACGAGCTATGTATTCGTTGATATCAACGGGGTTTATGATTCCGCAATTTTCTAATACGACTCTCACTTGAGGTTTGAAAAAAGGGTGTTCGTTTAGATAAGGTACATTTGTCCATTTTTGGTTAGCACCTTTGGTATCGAATTGTCCCAATACAAGCTCATCATGCACGTATCCTCTTAAAATTCCTTCGATAAGGGTAGGAGCTTCCTTTTGGGTAACGTGTTGAAACGAGATGCGTTCTTTTCCGGGTATTTTAATATCCACAATAGGTTCGGCAGCGCAAAGCCCAATACAACCTACTTCGATAATTTCGGCTTCTACACCTTTGTCTTCGATAAACTGGCGTATAGCTTTCATTGTTTTGTCGGCACCTGCACCCAATCCGCAAGTTCCTGCACCCACAAAGATGGTTATTTTGTCCGAGTTTTCGTGTCGGATTACCGATAATTCTTTTTCTAGTTTTGTTTTGTCAATATTTTCGATATTATTGCGCAAAACATTATTTATAAGGAAACTTTTCATTTGGTCTAATGGTCTATTG
>DZBP01000235.1 GCA_022729915.1 Draconibacterium orientale
TTCAGTTTTTTAAATAGCTTATTTACATTCCAAATTTTGCTCGGAAATCTTAGTTGTTAAAATACCGATTGTTTTTTGATAGGCAAAATTTTATAATAAGATACGAAAAATGAATATAGTAATAGTTGAAGATGAAATTTATACCGCAAAGAATTTAGCGAAAAGCATCAAAGAATTAGTTGATTCTGCAAATGTTTTGAAAATAATTGACAGCGTGGAAGATGCTATCGATTTTTTTAATACAAAACCCGATATTGATTTGATTTTTATGGATATTCAACTTTCCGACGGAATTAGTTTTGATATTTTTAAATCGGTCGAGATTGAAGCCCCAATTATTTTCACAACTTCCTTCAACGAGTATGCCATCAAAGCCTTTGAAGTGAACAGCATCGACTATTTGCTTAAACCCATTGAGCAAAAAATGCTCGAAAGAAGCTTACAAAAGTTTCAAAAACAATACGATAAGGCAAATGCAAAGCTCAATTTCGAAGCTCTTCTCAAAGTAATGAACCGACAAAATGTGGAATACAAAAGCCGATTTATGGTAAAAACAGCAACCGGTTTGCTTACAATTTTAACTACCGACATTGCTTACTTTTATATCGATAATCAAATAGTTTACCTAAAAACAAAAGCCGGAAAACAGCACCATTTAGAAATTAAATTGGACGATATTGAAAACTCGCTTGACCCCAAATTATTCTTCCGGCTCAACAGACAGTGCATTGTTCATATTGAAGCGATTCACAAAATTCACAACTTTTGGAATAATACCTTAAAAATAGAACTACAACCTGCGCTCGACCTCGAAGTTGTCGTAAGTAGATACACCATTAAAGATTTTAAAAAATGGTTGGATTCTTAATGGATTAAAACTCAATCTATCAATTTTTCCCAGCTTGTAACGGAATACGAAATCATCGCAAGAGAGTGCGGAACGGAATGGAGTTTTTTCGTAATGGAATGAGATTAATCTATTATCGACAAGGTAATGATAGAATTATTCAACTATCTTATGATTGATAAGGGTAGTTTGCACATTACAAATTAAGTGTTGGGTAGTTTATTTATATAAAAAAAAACAAATCATGTAGAATAGTATTGCAAAAAATATGTATTTTTGCCTAATAAAAAACAGATAAGTAGCAAACCCAATACAATCGCATAGTATATTTGCCAAGTGCTTAAAATTTATCCGATTACTAAAAGGTTTGCTCCAATAAAAAAGCACTGGTGCTTAATTTGATTTTTCACAATTCATACCGTTTGGGTATAAAATAAATGTAAATTTCGATGTCTCTACAAAGTTTCTCGCAGCAATTGTTTGGCAATCCGGCAGCCGTTTTTTTGAGAAAACTCGTTCTGTTTGCACTTGAATTGTACTTATTGCTTATTTTGGTGAGCAAAGCTACATTTATTATGTCAGTTACGTTCGATAATTTCTTCACGGGAGTGCTCGAAACTATTTTTCGCATCATTTTCGACAACGTCTTTTCCGAAACCGTAAATAGTTTCTTCAACAACACCGAAATATTTGCCAGTTCGGCTACCGATTCGCGCCTCGAATCCATCTGGAGTTATATATTTAATTACATCGACATCTTCTATTTAAACCTTAAAGCCGAACCCAATGCACTACTGAAAATAACCATGATATTTAAAGCACTTGTACTATTTAGTTTGGTGTTTTTTATTCTGTACCATATTTTTATTCAAAGCATGAAAGCTTTGCATTACAAATGGTTTCCTTACGTTTTGTTCAAATTGACGGTGGTTGCACTCTTTTTGATTGCCGGTGCTGCCAATTTTTTAGCGTTAATTGATAGTGGCAACTTTTTCAATTATGGAACTTTATTTTCGTTCAACGCCGTGCGCTGGTGCTTTGCCGACCAAAAACTTCTGGTACTGATTGTTTACATTACAGCCGCTCGCGATGTAATTTTACACGCTTTTACAGTTATTAAAAAATAAATTATTGCTAATTAATTAAATAAATCTATGAAAAAAACAATTTCATTTTTCATTCTATTTGTGTATGTTGCTTTACTCTCGTTAAATGCACAAGAAAAAAGCACAATGGATACAAAAGGGAAACTAGGCATTACTTTTTCGTCTTTTGGCGACAATGATGTTATACGTTTTAATGAGCTTGAGGGAGCAGCAAGTTATAACAGCTATCATTTCTATAACTTTGGAATCAGTTACATTCGTAGTTTGAGCAAGAAAATAGAACTCGAAACCGGATTGGAATATGCTAAACACACTTTTGTAGTAAGTCCTAATTTACCACCCGAAACTGAAGTACAAAATTATAAAGCTAATTTTGCACTCATTTCTATTCCTTTAACTTTCAGAAGCAATTTTGCGAAGTATTTTTTCATTCATGGAGGAATTCTTCTCGATATAGATAATACGCTAAACAGTAAAATAGATAGCCAAACAGGAATAGGAACAATGTTAGGCTTGGCAATAAAATACGATTTTAACTTTGGTGTTTCTGTTTATGTAAATCCTTATTTTAAAATTCATTCGTTACTTCCATTTGCCGATGGTCATTACCACCAACGAGTTTTCGAGAATGGTTTTAGATTTGGATTAACCTATAATTTAGGGAAACAATAAACATTCAAACATTTTTATGTAGCAAATCTATTGGATTACAAAAAGGCTTGCTCAGCATAAAATAGCACAGGTGCTTAAATTTGGTAAACAATATAATTAATCAACTATCTCAGTAGTTGATTAAATAAATCTAACGCAAAATACTATGGAATATAAAATTTTTGTAGCAGGAGAATTTAAAACTACCCAAAACCAACTAAATGTTTATAATCCTTATAATAAGGAACTAATAGCAAATACTTATTTGGCAGGCGTAGATGAATTGCACGAAGCAATAGAAAAAGCAGAAAAAGTGCAAGAAGAGCTTAAAAATATGCCTTCGCATAAAAAATACACCATTTTGATGCAAATAGCCAATGCTCTTAAAGTTAAACGGGAATATTTGGCAAAAATATTGGCAATGGAAGCCGGAAAGCCACTTCGTTATGCTTTAGGCGAAATAGATAGAGCTGCACAAACCTTTTTGGTGGCAGCCGAAGAATCGAAACGCTTACCCAAAGAATACCTTTCGCTCGACTGGACTCCCGCAGGCGAAGGCAAACAAGCTTTGGTAAAATATTTCCCAATAGGTTTGGTAGCAGGCATTGCGCCCTTTAATTTTCCTTTAAATCTGGCAGTTCACAAACTTGCTCCAGCCATTGCCGCAGGAAATCCTATCATTTTGAAACCCGCAAGAGCTACTCCATTGTCGGTTTTAGAATTAGCTGCCATTATCTCCGAAACTTCATTGCCCAAAGGTGCAGTTTCCATATTGCCAATGGACAGAGTGAGCGGGAATCTTCTTGTTACAGACAATCGATTCAAATTATTGAGCTTTACAGGTTCGCCTTCGGTAGGTTGGCGCATGAAAGAACAAGCAGGAAAAAAGAAAGTGCTTTTAGAACTTGGAGGAAATGCAGGAGTTATTGTATCAAAATCGGCAACTATTGAAAATGCTGTAGCTAAATGTTTAGCAGGAAGTTTTGCCTATTCAGGTCAGGTATGTATTCATGTGCAACGAATTTTTGTGCACCAGACAATCTTTGATGAATTTACAAACAAATTAGTAGAAAAAACCAAATTACTAAAACAAGGCGCTCCCGAATTGCCCGAAACAGAAATTTCAGCTATGATAGACCAAGAAAATGCCGAAAGAGTAGAAAATTGGGTAAATGAAGCGGTAGAAAATGGAGCAAAAATTCTTTGTGGTGGCAAACGACAAGCTACATTCTTTGAACCTACTATTTTGACCGATACCAAACCCGACATGAAAGTGTGCGCATTAGAAATCTTTGGTCCGGTTATTTCGGTAGAAAAGTTTGATGTGTTTGAAGAAGCTATTCGTTTTATTAACGATTCGGAATATGGATTGCAAGCGGGTATTTTTACCAATCAAATAAACGAAATGAACTTTGCATTCAACAACTTAGAAGTTGGAGGCGTTATCATCAACGATGTGCCCACTTTTAGAGTAGATCACATGCCTTATGGTGGCGTAAAAAACTCCGGCTTAGGGCGCGAAGGTGTAAAATATGCAATCCAAGAAATGATGGAAGCTCGTCTTTTGGTTACAAATCAAGATTAAAAGCAAAAATATTCATATAGATAGATTTCCCCCTTCAAAAAACACAAACAAAAACTACTGATACGATGACTCCCAAGTCATTGTATCAGTAAAAAACTAAAGAATACCGATATTCTTTTATTCTGAGCATATCCTAACCGATACTATTTTTAAGGATTAAGGGTTGAAAATCAAAGAATAGTGCAAGTTTTCAACTGTTTATACTGTTTCTAATTCAAGCTGATATTCTTTCAATGTTTTTAAATAATCAAGTTCCTTTTGCGTTAGTTTTGTAGCTATAAGTATAATCTCA
>DZBP01000056.1 GCA_022729915.1 Draconibacterium orientale
TTATCTTAAATATTTGCTTTTCACAAATAAAAACATTAAATTAGCTCAATTATTTTAAAATATAAAAAAAGAAAAATTAACCTAACAATATAACTAAAAACTTATGACTCTTAGCGATTTAGCTAATTTTAGACTCGAACTGTCTAAAGAAGCACTTGAAGCGGCGGAACTATTATTGAAGCATAAAAGTAACCGTGCGGCTGTAAATAGAATGTACTTTGCCATTTATTATAAAATTTTGGCATTAGCCGACAAAAATAACTTTCAATTTTCTGATTACCAACAATTAAGACAATGGCTCGAAAATAGTTTGGTCGATAAGCAAGTGTTGTTTGAAAGTGATGTTTTGGCGTTTTCGCAAATTTATAAACAAGCGCATGAGCTTGATTACATGGATTATACCGATGTAACTAATGAAATTGCAGCTGGATTGATGACCAAAACTACAATGCTTTATTCACGTTTGGACAATTCTTTGAACAAAGAAACCGATGAAGCAAGCAAAGAGTTTGATGATGAGTTTATTGGTAGCAAAAAAATACTAGTACCTTGGGATTTTTCACCGGTTGCAGAATTTGCACTCGAACATGCGATTCAATTTGCAGAAATTACTGGAGGCTATATTACTTTGGTTCACTTAGTTAAAAAGCAAAGTGAAGTGCCCGATGCTTTGCAAAAGTTAAACGGAGTAGCTGAAAATGTGAAACTTAAGTTCAATAAAATTTCGGAAGTTATTGTTAAAGCCGGAAGTATTTTTGAAAGTATCAACGAAATAGCCTCTGAACTTGATGCTCATATGGTTATAATGGGAACGCATGGTATTACCGGAATGCAAAAATTAACAGGTAGTAAGGCTTTGAAAGTAATAGCCGGAACACAAATTCCATTTGTTGTTATTCAGGATAAACCTAAAAATCAGCATATTAAAAATATATTACTGCCTATTGACGATAGAAAAGAAATTCGACAAAAAATGAATCAAGTTCGCTTCTTATCGAAGTTTTTTGAAGTGAAATTTCATTTATGCGTACCTTCAACTAATGTGGTTGATGGCGTGAAAAAACGACTGCTCAATAATGTGGCTTTTGTTCAAAGTTTTATGAAGCAATTTAAAATTAACTACGAAGTGCACGAATTCCCTGACATTAAAGATATTGTAGCTGCAGTTACGTTGCTTTCCAATCAAATAAAACCCGATTTAATATTAATAATAACCACAAAAGATATTTCTGCAACAGATTTTATTTCGGGAGCTGAAGAGCAAAAAATTATAGCCAATCAGCAAAAAATTCCGGTAATGTGTATTAGTCCTGTCAAAGCTAAAGGTTACCGAATTAGCAGTGGAAACAGTTAAAAAGCAGAATATATTATTGTTACGAAAGATTTTCCTTATGATAGCGAAAATCTTTCATTTTTTTCATGAATACTAAAACTAATTCTATGAATTTTATCACCAATTACTTGATTTATTATCTTCTGGTTATCAATGTTATATCGGGAGTTCTATTTTTTTCGGATAAATTAAAAGCCAAAAAAAATGCACGCCGTGTCCCTGAAAACACTTTGCATCTCTGGGAATTTTTAGGTGGTGTTTTTATTAATTTAGTGTTAATTTACACTATTAGGCACAAAAACGCAAAAGGAAGTTATTATGTATATACTTTTATGGCGCTTTTGGTTTGGTTTTTTATATTTTTCCTACTTTTTAATTAAAAATTGGAAAGGGAGAATATTTTTTATAGTATCTTCTAATGTATTGTAAATGTATCGTTTAAGTATAAAATTTCCTTTTACGGTATATTCTCCTGGATTTAAGCCCGAAAAACGTATAATAGCTTGATTTTTAGCAGTATCGCTATATGTGAAAAATACTTCGGGCTTAAATTCTATCTTTTTACCTTCTTTTAATATTTCTAAATTTGAAATTTGTTTTTCAAGCTGGTCTTTTCCATCGGGTATATTGCAAGTGAGTTCAAACGAAAATTTGTTTGTTGAACTGACATTCAATTTATTATCGTTTGATATAGCTTGCAAAAATAAACTGGGTTTGTGCTGACAAACTGAATAAAATAGAATAAAGTCATAAATAGCTGATTTATTGAGTAATATGTCATTTTCGAGTTTTAAAATTATCTCGGGAAAGTGATTTGAATTGTAATGTTCGTAATTTTGAGTGTAAATTTTATATCCATTTATGCGCCATTCTTTCCTTGAACTGGTAAAATTATTTATTTTTTCTATCGTTTTTTTATAATTTAGTAGAATTTTTTTCCATTCATTTTCCGATATTTCTTTTTGTTTAAGAAATTCTTCGTATTCGTAAAGCCTTTTTTCAAAATTAGAAAGAATTATGTTGGTTTCGTTACGGAAATTATTTGTATGTTTGCATCGTTTATAAAAAATTTGTTCGACCAAAGGATAGATTTCCTTGTTGTTTTCTTTAAGCAATAAATTTGTTTCAACTAATTGGTTATAAGCTAATTCTTTGTTATTTTGGTCTGCCTTGCACGACCAAAAAATAAAGGCTAAAAACAAATAAAACATATATTTCATCGTTCTTGTTGATTTTGGTGAATGTGAAGAATTTCTGCAAAAATAATTATTTTTGGATAAAATAAAAACAAGTTATTTTAATATAATTTGATTTTTATAAATTTATTTCAACATCAACAGAACACAAAATTACTAATTACTTATTTCTTATGGCAAAAAATAAAACTTTTTTAATTGCATTATCGACCCTTTTTGGTCTTTTCCTTTTTGTTTCGTGTGCTCAGCAGAAAGAAAATTCGCAACTAGCTAGTTCTGATAGAATTATTGTGGCAGAATACAATGTAGAAAATCTGTTTAACTTAACGCACGACGAAGGCAAAGCGGACGAAGAGTTTACTCCCGAAGGCGAAAATAAGTGGAACAAAGAGCGTTACGACAAAAAGCTAGTGGATTTGGCTAAAGTTCTTGGTGCATTGGATAAAACACAAACACCTGATTTAATTGGACTTATAGAGATTGAAAACAGAGCTGTGGTGGAAGATTTGATTAAAACTGCGCCTCTCAATCAAAAAGAATATGTTATTGTGCATCACGAAAGCCCTGATTTTAGAGGAATAGATGTAGCTTTGGTTTATAACCCACTTGTTTTCAAAGAATTACATAACGAGGCAATTCGAATCAGTATGCCTGACGACAAGGAATTTACTACCCGTGATATTTTGTATGTAAAGGCTTTGGTTAAAAGTAAGGATACTTTGCATGTATTTGTAAATCATTGGAGTTCGCGCAGAGGTGGCGAAGATGATTCTGAACCAAAACGTGTTTTTGCTGCTCAATTGCTTAGAAATAAGGTAGATTCGATTCAAAAGAAAAATGCTGATGCTAAAGTGCTGATTATGGGAGATATGAACGACGAGCCTACCAACAAAAGCATTCTTGAAACACTAAAAGCTACAGGTAACAAAGAGAATGTGGCAAAAGGCGAACTTTATAATTTGATGTTCGATAAAAAACAAAATGGCGAAGGTACTTACTTATTTAAAGGAAATTGGAATATGCTTGATAATGTAATTATCTCACAATCAATGATTAATAGTAATAAAAATCTTTCGTGTACTTATACTTCAGCGAGCATTTTCAAAGAAGATTGGATACTTTTTACCAACAACAAAGGTGAAAAATCGCCAAGTAGAACTTACGGCGGCTCAAACTATTACGGCGGTTTTAGCGACCATTTGCCCGTTTCGTTGGAACTCATTTTTAAATAAGTAGCATAAAAAATTTATGGCAGATTATTTAACTTTTGGAATTTTGGTGTTCACTTCCTTTTTTACCTTGATAAATCCTTTGGGAGTGATGCCAATTTTTATGACTATGACTTCTAATTTGACCGAAAAAGAGCGTGCAAAAACAGCTCGGAAAGCGTCGATTGTCGCTTTTTTGAGTTTGATTGCTTTTGCTTTTTCGGGTCAACTTTTGTTTAAGTTTTTTGGTATTTCAGTCGATTCGTTAAAAGTTGCCGGAGGAATTATTTTCTTTTTCATTGGGCAAGACATGTTGAACGCTAGGCTTGGCAGAATGCGCATTGCCGACGAAAAAGTAGATGAATACGTGAGCGATATTTCGGTTACGCCGCTCGCTATTCCTATGATTTGCGGACCCGGAGCCATAGCCAACTCAATTATTTTGATGGAAGATTCTAATACTATTGGGCTGAAAACCATACTGATAACTGTAATTGTGGTAATGGGTTTTATTACTTATTTTACCTTGTTAGCCTCATCGAGAATTATAAATTTCTTAGGCGAAACAGGTAATAAAGTGCTCATGCGCATTATGGGTTTGATAGTAATGGTGATAGCTGTTGAGTTCTTTTTCAGTGGTTTAACTCCTATTTTGCGCAAAATTTTAATGATTTCTTAAAAACAAAAATCACGCAAAGAGGCTGAGTTGCAAAATTGTAAAGTCAAATATACAACTTTGCGGCTTTGCTACTTTGCGTGAAATATTGTGTAATTACTCTTGTACTTTAATTATTTTCAGACCTTTGTAATCAGAAGTTCCACCGGAAATATTTCCCACAACTACGTATTTTCCAAATTGTTCAATACAATAATATTGGTGGTCTTTGTAATCGATATATTTTTCAACTTTGTCGGTTGAGTTCATATCTATTTGCAACAAACCGCTCCAACCATTTGCCACAAAAATTTTATTTGTAGTGGTGTTTATCACAAAATCATAAACATTAGTTCCTTCAGCATCAACATGTTGCGTTTTGTATGACGAGTGAGTAATCAAAGCATCAGCCGATAAATCAGCGGGATTGGTGATGTTGATGGTTATAAAACCCGCTCCCCAATCAGCCCAATAAAGTTTGTTGCCGTTGCCAATCAAGGTTTTACCCCAATGTTCGTGTCCAGCTTCTGCCGAAAATGTGTAAGAATCTAAAGGTCCGGCGGTTATGTCGCTGGCATTGAAAGAATAAACGTAACCTTTTGCAGTACTGATAAATACATTGTTCGCATTTGCCCAAACGCCTCCGGCACCATTTCCACTTTGGTTTGAAACCCAATAGCTGGCGGCTGTAAGCGTATTTCCTGAAGTGGTATATTTTACCAACATAGTATAAGTTCCGTTGCTTCCAGCTGCCCAAAGTATGTTATTTGTATAGAACAATTTAAGTGGTCTAATTTTATTTCCTGAGTAAATATCGGCTACATATTTATTGGCAATTGTAGGCAAAACAGGATTGGTAATGTCGAATACATAAACTCCACCCGCAGAAGTACAACCCGCATAAAGCGTGTTTCCTTCTATCAAAAGTGATTCGAAAATGTTTGCATTTTCTAAATCATCAATTGTTTTAACTAGCACAGGTTTAGTTACATCGGTAATGTCCACAACAAAAATTTTATCGTCGCGACATGCAAAAACATAATTTCCTTTGATGGCAAGGTCGTGTGGACCATCGTTCATGTTGTATTGCCCTACAATGTCAAATATTTCAAATTCAGTAACATCTGGGTCTTCTTCTTCAATTGGTTCGGTTTTAGTACAAGCAACAATAGCTAAAAAGCTGAAAATCAAGAATAAAAAATGTTTCATAGCTTATTTTTTTAGAGTTTAAATGAATTTAATTGTATTTAATTGTATAAGTTTTTGTAACTAGTGTTCGAAAGAAAACTCATTCTTTTTGAAAAAAAAGCCCCAAACCCCTAAAGTGGCTTATTGTAACGATTAGTAAATCAACGTGTTTCAAAAAGTCCCCTTCAGGGGATTTAGGGGCAAAAGCTAGAAGTGTATAGTTTTCTTTCAAGCACTAACTATAAAACTGTAACGATTTTTTTTTGAAATTAGTATGAAAGAGCGAATTTTAAGTTAAAATTTTCACATCATTTAAATTCGTTTTTCTTTGGTAAATTATTATTGAATCATAATTCCAAATTCGATTGAATCACTTTTTTTCTCCGTTTTAACAAGATTAAAATATCCATTTTTGGAAATTACAAACGTTTGCATAACGATAAATTTCATTTTTCGACTATTTTTTTCAATTCCTTAACCTAATTTTAACATTTGCTTTAACTTTTATTTGCTTAAAAATCAGATAAATATGGTTTGTATTTAATTTAAAAATTGGATTGTTTTATAAAATGAGAAAAATTATAAAAAGAATAGTTGTTTCCTTTGAAATGTTCACTAATTAGTTTACTTTTACAAGCAATGATTTTTTTTATTTTGAAAAAAGTTTTTTATTTTTAATAGATAAGTTAATGGTTCCGCGTGTTATTATTTTTTATAAAAACTATTTTATAGATTTTTATAAAGAACAAAATGATAAAGTAAAAAAAAATATCAATAAATCGTTGGAATATGTCAAAACGGTAGAAATAATACCAGAAGATATTTTTAAACATATTGAAAATTCAAGTGGGCTATATGAAGTAAGAGTAAAGCAAAGTAGTAATATTTATAGGATTTTTTGTTGTTTTGATAAAGGAAATATAGTTGTGTTATTCAATGCATTTCAAAAGAAAACACAAAAAACACCGAAAGAAGAAATAGAGCGAGCTGAAAAATTGAAAAATGAATATTTCAACGAAAAAACAAAGTAAACCTTCAAAAACGTCAAAAAAAATGGAAAAAAATAGCATAAAAGATTACTCAAATGTAACGAATTTTGACCAATTGCTTGATGACGAATACGGTGAACTTGGTACACCGGAACGAACTGAATTTCAGCGTCAAGCACAAATGTGGATTATTGCCGAAATGGTTAAAGAGGAGCGCAAAAAAGCAAAACTTTCGCAAGAACAACTGGCTAAAAAAATAGGAACTCAAAAAAGTTATATCTCTCGTATTGAGCGGGCAAGTTCTGATATTCAGTTGAGTACGTTGTTCAAAATTTTTGAAGATGGAATGGGTTTAAAACTTAATTTCACCGTTTCTCATACTTAACTATTGCTTTTGTTGGAGTATATGAAAATTAAAAAAACAATCCATTATGGAAAATTCAATAAATATTTTGTATTTAGATGATAATCAAGATTATACCTTAATATTTGAATTTTTAATAACTGATGCTTTTAAAAATAAGCCAATAAATTGGTGTCATGCCCAAAATAATACCCAAGCTATCAGTTTATTGCAGAACTTAGAATCCATTCATATTTTAATTACAGATATAAAACGTTGTAGAGGTTCGAATAAAGAATTGCATGAATATTTACTTCTCAATTCATTTTATCCGATAAAAATTCTTCATACGGCTCATTATGATTCACGGATAATTGAAGAAAATAGATTATTAAATTATGCAGAATATCTTACTAAACCGTGTAGCGCAGAAAAGACAATTTTGTTGTTTGCAGATATTTTTGAATTAGTTGCTATTATTAAAGAAATTGCAACCAAACAAAATAAAAGTTTTTATGAAATTTATAGCCTAGCTCCACCCGAAATTGTTTACAAAGGAATTAGCGAGTTGATAATTTATTTTCAAAAGCAAAGAATTTAAAAAATTCTCTGCTTTTTTCTCCATTTTAACAAATTAAAATATCCATTTTTGGAAATTACAAACGTTTGCATAACGATAAATTTCATTTTTCGACTATTTTTTTCAATTCCTTAACCTAATTTTAACATTTGCTTTAACTTTTATTTACTTAAAAATCAGCCATTAAAAAAATATTTTTAGGATAACTTCAAAAACTTTGTAAATTTTTTTACAAAGTTTTTGTTTTATATAAAATATTTGTAGTATTTTTGAAAACAAATTAAAAAAAACAAACAAGTGCTTTTTGAAAAAATGAAAGACAATATACTTTTAAAAAAGAGTTTTGATACAAGTAATTTTTCGGGTGTAGAGATGAAAAAATTTCTACAAAAGAAAATTATGCTTAAACATTTATACATTGAGAAAGCACTTTCAACGCCCGAAATAAGCAAAATCACCAATTTGAGTGCTCCAACTGTAATTAGTTTGCTCAATGAACTGATAAAAGAGCAAATAGTAATAGAAAAAGGCACCGGTAATTCGAGTGGTGGACGAAAACCCAATCTTTTTGGCTTAAATGCAGAGCAAATTCTCTTTTTAGCTATTGATATTCGCAATTATTATACTCTAATTACCATTTTCGACATCAATAATACGCCCGTAACTGAAATTAGAAAAGTAGATGTGCGCTTGGTAAATAAAATAGAGGTGATGGATTTGATAGTGGAAGAATCTAATAAATTGATTGAGCTATCGGGCATAAATAAAAAATGTTTGATAAGTGTTGGTGTGAGTTTTCCAGGTCTTGTGGACTCAGAAAATGGCATAAATTACACATATTTTGACATAAAAGGTGGAATTAGAGCTTATTTGGAAGCCAAATTTGACAGACCCATAGAAATTGAAAATGACGCACGCATACGTGCCTTGGGTGAATTGAAATTTGGTTTGGCAAAAGGATTGCAAAACGTGTTGGTGATTGATGTGGATTGGGGAATTGGTTTGGGCATGATACTAAATGGCAAGCTTTACAGAGGAAACTCTGGCTTTGCGGGCGAATTTTCGCACATCAATATAGTAGAAGAAGGTTTGCTTTGTGCTTGTGGCAAGCGTGGTTGCTTGGAAACTGTGGCTTCGGCGGGCGCACTTACCGAACTTGCCAAAGAGGAACTCAGACAAGGAAAACTTTCGCTTTTGAACGAAATGACCGGAAACGACATCAATGCTGTAAATTCGGAATTAATTATTCAGGCGGCTATCGATGGCGACCAGTTTGCAATTGGTTTGTTCGATAAAGTAGGAAAGAAATTGGGTAAAGGAATTGCTAGTTTGGTGCATTTGTACAATCCCGAAAAAATAATTATTGGCGGAAAACTTTCGCGTGTAAACGATTATTTGATTGCACCTATTTATCAGATGCTCAATAAGTTCTGCATTTCAAAAGTGCGTGAAGATGTGGTTATCGAAGTTTCGACTTTGAACGAAAATTCGGGAATAATTGGAGCGGCTGCTTTTGTTATGGAAAGCATTTTTAATGCTGAAAATTAAGTTAAATTTTTAACTGATTTGAAAATTTTAACATTACCAAAGTTCAAAACTTTAGCAATGTTAAACTTCAAAAACAATTAAAGAAAAGAAAATTTTGTAAAAAACTCTTTATCAGGTTTTTAAAGCTAAGTTAAGTTATTGGTTTTTAAGAATTATTGGTTATTATTTTTTTATGGTTTTTTTAACCTGAATTGAGTTTTTAGTACTCCTTTTTTATATGGAAAATGAATTAACAGAAAATTATTTTGCATTTCTGTTTTGATTTTCAAATAAATAGGGTATGAAATTTTAAATAAAATCATAATTATTAATCCTAAAATTCAAAAAATGAAAAAAATCGTTTTTGTGCTTTTGCTGTTGGCATCAACCTTTGGTGTTAATTATGCCCAAACAGTAAGCGGTACGGTAACAGATGCTGCTGACGGTCAGCCACTTCCGGGTGTAAATGTGTCGGTGCAAGGAACTTCAAATGGCGCAATGACCAATATAGATGGAACTTATTCTATCGAAGTGGGCAATGGAAGTACTTTGGTATTTTCTTTTATTGGCTATGCAACTCAATCTGTGGCAATTAACGGTCAAACAACTATCAATGTAGTTTTAGCTACCGACGACCAAGTAATTGAAGATGTTGTAATTACAGCTTTAGGTATCGAAAAACCTGCCAGTGGAGTTACGTATTCTACTCAAAAAGTTGATGGCGAAGAACTTACAAGAGCAAAAGATGTAAACTTAATTAACTCAATGGCAGGAAAATCTGCCGGAGTAGTTATTACAAGAGGTGCATCAGGTTTAGGCGGTTCATCTAAGGTTGTACTTAGAGGAAATAAGTCGATAGCCGGAAATAATCAGGTACTTTATGTGATTGATGGTATTCCGATGAATAACGCCAATGGAACTCAAAGCGGCGACCTTTATTCGGCTTACGATGGAGGCGATGCAATTTCGAACTTAAACCCAGAAGATATTGAAAGTATTAATGTTTTGAAAGGTGCTTCGGCTTCGGCATTGTATGGAAGCCAAGCTGCAAACGGTGTAATTTTAATCACAACCAAAAAAGGCAAAAATGGCGTTTCTGATATAAGTTTCTCTTCTACAACTACTTTTGAATCGCCTTTGGCTTTGCCACTTGTGCAAACCGAATACGGCAAAACAACTCCAACAGGTTACGAAAACTGGGGAACAAAAACCAGTGGTTTGAATGCTAATCACTTAGAAGATTTTTTCCAAACAGGAATTACTTCAATCAATAATATTTCGATAACAAGTGGAAACGAAAAAAATCAATTTTACACTTCTTATGCAAATACTTCAGGCAAAGGGATAACTCCGGGCAACGAACTATTCAAACACAATTTGACTTTGAGAGGAACTTCGCAAGTAACTGAAAGATTGAGAATTGACGTAAGTGCAAACATTTTGAGCCAAAAAGTGAACAAAAGACCTTATGGCGGTTATTATTTCAATCCTTTGGTTGGTGTTTATTTGTTTCCGGTAGGCGACGACTTTGCTCAGTATGAGGAGTTTGAAAAATTTGATGCTTCGAGAAACTTCAATGTTCAAAATTGGGATTATTCGATGGATCAAGGTGGTTTGTCGTTCCAAAATCCATATTGGGTAGCTGAACGCAATCCTTCTTATGCTATCAGAAACAGATTGTTATCTACTTTTTCGGCTAAATACGACATCGCAAAAGGCATTTATGCAATGGCTCGTTTGAACTACGACAAAACGACTGACGAATTTGAACAACATATTTACGCTTCTACCGACCAAGTAATTTCGCACGCAAACGGCGAATATACGATGTACAATTATGGAACTTCGCAAATTTACGCCGATGTGTTGTTGGTGGGCTCAAAAGAATTGAGCGAGTCATTAACCATTGACGCAACTTTGGGTTTTAGTACCACTTCAAATTCAGATAAAGGTTTCAGAGCTAGTTCATTCACAAACGATTTAGATGGTTCTACTCACAAATTCGGTTTGTATTATGCCAACTTATTTTCACTTGGAAACATCAACGGAACCAGCGATTTTGCTAAAAGAGATTACAAAGTGGAAGCATTTTCGCAAGCAGTATTTGGTAATCTTCAATTTGGAATCAAAAAAATGTTATTCATTGATTTTTCTGGAAGAAATGAATGGTCTTCTACTGTAAACAAAACATTTTTCTACCCACAAGTTGGTGCTTCATTCATTGTAACACAAGCAATTACACCAACCGACGCTTTCACTTACGGAAAAGTTCGCTTGTCGTATGCGCAAGTTGGTAACGCATTGCCTTTTGGTTATTCTAATGCAAATCCTCCTTACGGAATTTTACCCGGCGGAAGCCCAATTGGTGCGCAAGCAAAACCAATGCCCGAAACTGATTTATTGCCCGAAAGAACTTCTTCTTTTGAGATAGGTTTAGAAGCCAGATTCTTGAGCAGCAACTTGTTTGTAGATGCAACGTATTACAACACAACTACTGAAGACCAAGTATTTAGAATTGCAGCTCCAGCCGGAGAAAGCGAAACTCCTTATTATTATGTAAACGGTGGAAACATCAAAAATAGTGGTATTGAATTGAGTTTGGGTTATAATTTTATGACTGCCAGTGGTTTAAAATGGACTCCAAGCATTAACTTCTCAACCAACAAAAACGAAGTTATCGAACTTTCTGATAAATTAGACCAACCTTTCGTAACAGTAACTTCTATGGATCAATCAAAAATTTATGAATTGAGAATTGTAGAAGGCGGCTCTTATGGCGATATGTACGGTTACAAATTCCAACGCGATGCTAACGGAAATATTTTGAAAGACGGCACAACAGGCGACCCACTTAGAACTGAAGCAGTAGAATTAATGGGCAATGCTAATCCCGATTTTCTTTTGAGTATGAACAATACTTTTAGTTTTAAAGGTTTGAATTTGAGTTTCTTACTTGATGGTAGATTTGGTGGCGATGTAGTTTCGGTAACAGAATCTTACCTCGACGAAAGAGGTTTGTCGCAAAGAACTGCCGATGCTCGAAACGGAAGTTTTGTAGTTGATGGCACTTCATTTGATCCCGAAATTTATTTCAAAGCTGTTGGTGGCTCAGCCGGAATTGGCGAAGCTTATGTTTACAATGCAACCAATATTCGTTTAAGAGAATTGTCTTTGGGATATTCTTTTGGCTCTAAATTTTTTGGCGGAGCAATCAAAGGTCTTGACTTGTCGCTTGTAGGTAGAAATTTATTTTTCTTGTACAAAGATGCACCTTTCGACCCAGAATTGACTCTTTCTTCGGGCAACGGTTTGCAAGGTTTGGAAGCTTTCAGTATGCCTTCGACCAGAACACTCGGTTTCAACCTAAAAGTTAAATTTTAAGCACCAGTAGAAATTGATGTTTTTCGATTTTTTAAAAAAACTTAAACATTAAATTTAGTGATTAAAAGTAGATAATTAACATTAAAGATTATAAAAATGAAATATATAAATAAATTATTTGTCTTACTACTTGTAGGAGTACTCGTTACGTTTTCTGCATGTGAAAGCTACATGGAAGGTTTGAATGTAGATAAAAAGGCATTAACAACCGAAGATTTGCAACGCGATGCAAAAGATGTAGGCGCATTTATTGCTCCCATGATGAGAAATATTCGCATCATTTCTCCCGAATGGCAATATCAATTGCAACAAAACTTAAATGCCGATATTTATTCGGGTTATATGATGAGCGCAAGCCCATTTGCAAACGCCAACAATCCTCAATATCAAATGAATGACGGTTGGAATGGTTTCATTTACAGCGTTACTGCCAACAATGTAATGTCGGTTTATTTAGATTTGACCAAAAAAGGAGCTGCTGAAAAATACCCTGATTTGTATGCTATTGTTAAAATTCTAAAAGTGATTGCCATGCACCGTTTGGTAGATACTTTTGGTCCAATGCCTTACACTGAATATGGACAAGCCAATGCAAAATTTGACAGCGAAGAACAAGCTTACAATCAGTTCTTTATCGATTTGAAAGCTGCCGTAGATGTTTTAACCGAGTACGAAAACGACGATGCAAATTTTGATGCACGTTTTGCTCCTTTCGATGCTTCTACATTTAATGGCGATTACGAAAAATGGATTCAATTAGCTAATTCATTGAGACTTCGTTTAGCAATGAGAATTTCGAATGTAAACGCTGCAAAAGCTAAAACTGAAGCTGAAGCTGCTATCAATCACGAATATGGCGTTCTCGAAAGTGGTCATTTTTCGATTACTCATACGTTTAACAATCCGCTTGGAGTAATAAGTGGTGGTTGGAATGATATTTTAATGGGAGCTCCAATGGAATCAATATTAGGAGGTTACGACGATCCACGTTTGTCTAAATTTTTCTTACCCGCTACAGGAGCTGGAGTTGAAGGACAATTTAAAGGCATCAGAAATGGAGTAGAAGTAGGAACCGACAAAAGCAAATACATTGGCTATTCGTTGTTGAACGTGAAAAACAGCGACGCTGTATTGCTTATGCCTGCTGCCGAAACTCACTTTTTAAGAGCCGAAGCTGCTTTAAAAGGCTGGAACGCTGGCGGAACAGCTCAAGCGTTTTACGAAAGTGGAATTGCTGCTTCATTTGAGCAACATGGAGTTAGTTTGGGCAATTATTTGTCGAGAACCAACAAACCTATGGAATACATTGATACAAAAGACGATGGAAATAGCGTAAAAACCGGAAATCCGTTATTGAGCACCGCTAGTATTGCTTGGTCAGACGCTTCAACGAATGCTGAGCGTTTTGAAAAAATTTACACACAAAAATGGATTGCTTTGTTCCCGGAAGGTTTAGAAGCTTGGTCTGAGTTTAGAAGAACCGGATATCCAAAACTTTTTACTGTTGTAATTAACAGAAGTGGTGGCGATGTTCCTGCTGGCGAATTTATTAGCCGTATTCCTTATCCAACGGCTATAACTTCTTCTAATCCAACAGCTTCGCAAACTGCAATCGACACTTATTTAGGTGGTAAAAATACTGCCGGCACTAAATTGTGGTGGGACGTAAACGAACAAGTTAAATGATTAATAACTCGTTAATTAAAAATGGTTATTAAATTTAAAGTTTTTTCTTTTTAAAAGTACAAAAGACTGAAAATTTAAATAATTGATAAAAATAAATTAACGAATTATTAAATCAACACAGTATTATGAAAAAAGTTTCAAAAAAAATGTTCTATAATAATTTTTGAACTTATTGAATATCAACATTGCCAAAGTTTAAAACTTTGGCAATGTTCTTTTTTGAAAATTCGCTTCGTTTTTTAGGGTTGTACTTTGTATGTTAATATGATTAATTACAGAAAAATTGCAAATATCAATGGCTTAATACTTAAATTTAAGTAGGTTAAATGAATATTAATTTGTAGTATAAATTTTAAATTTGCTTGTGTGGTATTGAAAAAAAAACTATTTTTGTAAACAAAAAATCAAAGATTAGTCATTTTAAATAGACAGAAAAATGAAAGACATCAAATTTACAAAAAATAAAAATACGGTAAAACATGCTCTGCAAACACGTTTTGAAAATATTCCGGTAATAATTTATTCCGATTTTAAAGACGCAGCCATTGCTGTAGCCAATGAAATAGCGGCTCTTATAAAAATAAAACAGCTCGAAGGCGAATATTGCGTATTGGGATTACCCACAGGTTCTACTCCAATAAGTGTTTATAATGAGCTTATTAGAATGCACAAGGAAGATGGTTTGAGCTTTAGCAACGTGGTTGTTTTCAATACCGATGAATATTATCCGATAGTGAAAGATTCGTTGCAAAGTTTTTCGTATTTTATGCACGAAAATTTATACAAACACATCGATATTTCTACTGAAAATATAAATTTAATCGATGGAAGTATAAACAAAGACGAGCTTTATAAATACTGTAAAACTTATGAAGATAAAATAGAATCGTTTGGTGGGATTGATTTACAGTTATTAGGAATTGGTCGCACAGGTCATATTGGTTTCAACGAACCTGGGTCTATGAAAAATTCGATAACTCGTCCGGTGGTTTTGGATTATATGACGCGCAACGATGTGGCAGCCGAATTTCATGGTTTGGAAAATGTTCCCCGCAAAAGTATAACTATGGGCGTTGGTACAATTTTGAAAGCTAAAAAGATAATTTTGATGGCGCACAGCGAGCAAAAATCAAAAATTATCAAGGAAATGGTGGAAGGACAAATAACAAGCAAAATACCAGCTACTTATTTGCAACAGCATGAAAATGTAAAAGTTATACTCGATAATGGTGCCGCCGAACAATTAACTCGCATCAAAACTCCTTGGCTGGTTGATACTGTGGAATGGAATGATAAATTGGTTCGAAAAGCTGTTGTATGGCTTTGCCAGAAAGTAGGAAAACCAATTTTGAAATTGACTGACCGCGATTACAATGACCATGGAATGACAGAATTGATAGCCGAATATGGTCCTGCATACAATATTAACATTAAGGTATTCAATGATTTACAACGCACTATTACTGGCTGGCCCGGCGGAAAACCCAATGCCGACGACAGCAACAGACCCGAAAGAGCAAAGCCAGCACAAAAGCGTGTGGTAATTTTTAGCCCACACCCTGACGATGATGTAATATCGATGGGAGGAACTTTCTTGCGCTTGGTAGAACACAAGCACGAGGTTCATATTGCATACCAAACATCTGGAAATATTGCAGTTACCGATGATTATAGTTTGCGTTACCTCGACTTTTTAAAAGAATACCAAAATAATTTTGATGCCGACAATAAAACAATGTTGGACAAGCATATAGAGATTACAAATTTTATAAAAAACAAAAAACCCGGACAGCTCGATATGCCCGATGTTCGCAAAGTAAAAGGCTCTATACGAAGAGGAGAAGCTTTAGATGCGTGCAGATATTTTGGTGTTTCGGCAGAAAATGCACATTTTTTAGATTTGCCTTTTTACGAAACTGGTGCTGTAAAAAAAGCGCCAATTGGAAAAGCAGATGTTGATATAATAGTAAATCTTTTGCAAGAAGTAAAACCTCATCAAATTTTTGCAGCTGGCGATTTGTCTGACCCTCACGGAACTCACCGAGTTTGTCTCGATGCTATTTTTGCAGCCATCGAACTACTTAAAAACGAAAAATGGATGAAAGATTGTTATGTTTGGCTTTATCGTGGAGCATGGCAAGAGTGGGACGTGGACGTGGTAGAAATGGCTGTTCCTATTAGCCCTGAGGAACTTATGCGCAAACGAAATGCTATTTTCAAACATCAATCGCAAAAAGATGGAGCTATGTTTCCGGGAGCTGATGCTCGCGAATTTTGGCAACGTGCCGAAGACAGAAACCGAGGAACAGCAAAAATTTACGACGAGCTTGGAATGGCTGAATATGAGGCAATTGAAGCTTTTGTTCGGTACAAATTTTAACAGAAAGTGAACAACAAATTGATACGATGACTCAAAGTCATCGTATCAATAATCATCTTCGTGCTCTTTGTGGTAAAGTTTTGATTTTCAAGTTGTAACAAGTTTAATGATTAAGTTTTATTTTTTCAACTTATAGAACAATTTAACAATAGAACAATTTAACAATTTAATAAAATGAAAGAAAACAAAACAGCACAGAAAAATTACTTAATTCCGCTAGCAATAGTAGGAGTAATGTTTTTTGTAATAGGCTTTGGTGTAGGCATTAGCGGTTTTTTAACTCCGGCACTTAAAGCTGCATTTAATTTAACAACCGGACAATCGTATTTTGTAACAGCAGCCATTTTTTCAGCATTTGTTGTTTTTGGTGCGCCCGCAGGTTGGTTAATCAAAAAAATAGGTTACAAAAAAGCAATGATGCTTGCTTTTTTTGTGATGGGAATTGGCATGTTGCTGTTTGTTCCTTCTGCTCAATTGATTAGTTTTCCATTGTTTTTGGTAGCTTTGTTTGTGGGCGGAATAGGAAATACTTTGCTTCAAGCATCTGTAAATCCGTATGTTACTATAATTGGACCACAAGAAAGTGCTGCTATGCGTATGAGCCTAATGGGCATAATGAACAAGTCGGCTTGGTGGATTGCGCCTTTGTTTTTGGGACTTTTCATCGATTTAGCCGAAGTAAAACTCTATGATATTATTTTTCCATTTTATATGGTAACCGGAATTCTATTTTTCTTGGGTGCTTTCACTTATTTTGCTCCACTTCCCGAAGTGAAAGCGGAAGGCGAAGATGAAAGTGCTGATGTTCAAGTAGAAACATTATCGTATGCAAGTGGAAAAACAAGCATTACGCAATTTCCTCACTTAATGTTAGGCGTGCTTGCTTTGTTTTTGTATGTTGGTATCGAGACACTTCCAATGGTTTCAATTATCGATTTTGCAAAAGCAACTTTCCCCGATGCTTCCAATTTAGAAGGTTATGCAAAATATGTAAGTATTGGATTAGTAGCTGGTTATATTTTTGGCGCATTGACTATTCCCAAAATTATCTCACAAACAAAAGTACTGGTTTTATTTTCGTTAATTGGAATTGCCTCTTCTTTATTGTTAGTGCTTTCGCCTGCTGAATATGCTTTTTATGCTTTGCTTTTGGTTAGTTTTGCCAATTCGCTTATGTGGCCCGCAATTTGGCCCTTGGCTATGGCAGATTTGGGCAAATTTACTAAAACGGGAGCTTCTCTTTTGGTAATGGGAATTGTAGGTGGTGCAGTTATTCCGCTCATTTACGGATACTTAGTAGATATGATAAAAGGTGCGGCAGAAGTAGCATTAGTAACCGATTATCAATCAGCTTATTGGATTCTTTTACCTCCTTATGTTTTTATTTTGTACTTTGC
>DZBP01000236.1 GCA_022729915.1 Draconibacterium orientale
TTTCGGGCAATGAGAAAATTAGATAAAACCAAAATACTTTCTACCGAATATAAAAGATGGGAAGAGGGCTTAGAAAAAAAAGATAAAAAGCACCCAAGTTATGGTTCTGAAAAAGAGTACTTTGTAGATATTTTTACAAATCTGCTTCATGTACAAAAAGGTCTTTGTGCTTATACCGAAAAATTTATTTGTGATTTTGAAAAAGTATCTGATAAAAATTGGGAAAAAGGACGTTTTAAAAATCAAAAAATTAGCATTAAACCTTTTTGTAAAGGCGGTAATGTAGAGCATTTTAATTCTGATTTGAAAAAAAATAAAGCCTATCTCTGGGACAACCTTTTTTTTGTAGATACTGATGTGAATAATTTGAAATCGACAAAATCGGTGGATACTATTTTAAAGCCAGACTTGCCTGATTATGACGAGTTTAAACTGCTAGAATACGACTACAACGAGCATATTTTTATTGCAAATACCGATTTAAGCGATAAGCAACAAGACAGAATAAATAAAATGATAGAAATACTTGGAATTAATTTGGTAAAAGATGAGCGAGAAGTGTATCT
Organism: Draconibacterium orientale; assembly: GCA_022729915.1. Taxonomy (GTDB): domain Bacteria; phylum Bacteroidota; class Bacteroidia; order Bacteroidales; family JAIFNL01; genus JAIFNL01. The sequence goes on from DZBP01000236.1 coordinate 567, forward strand.
TGCTGAAAAAGTAGAAGATATTGAGATAGGAAAAATAAAAACTTGGGAAAACACACAAGTTTATCAATTTCCAACAGCTTTTGAAATGATTAAACGAGAAAAACTATAACATTCAATGCAAAAAATATTCTTATCAATCCTTTTATTGTTGTTTGTTAATATTAGCATTTTTGCTCAAAATGAGGCAATTGTGCATGGGAAAATTACTGATTCAAAGGGAGAAGCTATTGCTTTTGCCAATGTGAGTGTAAAAGGCATGCAACAAGGAACGATAAGCGATGCGCAAGGCAATTATTCGGTGCAAATTATTGCTAATAAGAGTTTTACACTCATTTTTTCGTTTACTGGTTTTGTACAACAAGAAGAAAAATTGTTGCTAGAAAATGGACAAAAGCTGGAGTTGAATAAAGTTTTGTCGCAAAATATTCAGGATATTGAGGAAATTGAAATTATTGATAATAAGTTTCGCAACGAAAATATCTCTCGTTTAAATCCAAATTTAGTTATTAAAATTCCGAATGTTTCAAGTGGAATAGAATCGCTAATAAAAACTTTTGCCGGAGTTTCGTCAAATACGGAATTGAGTTCGCAATATTCGGTTAGAGGCGGAAGTTTTGATGAAAATTTGATTTATGTAAATGATATTGAGATATATAAGCCCATGCTTATCCGTGCTGGGCAACAAGAAGGTTTGTCGTTTATCAATCCCGATTTGGTTTCGGCAATTAGTTTTTCGGCTGGTGGTTTTCAAGCAAAATATGGCGACAAATTGTCGTCGGTTTTGGATATAAAATACCGGAAACCTCAGAAATTGGAAAGTGGTTTTTCAGCCAGTTTGCTAGGCGGAAGTGTATTTGTTGGAGGCGCAAGCAAAAATAATAAGCTATCCGTTTTGGCAGGTGCACGCTATAAAACTTCAAAATACTTACTTTCCACCCTCGAAACTAGAGGCGAATACCAACCAAGTTTTTCTGATGTGCAACTATTTGCAAGTTACAAACTTAATGCTAAATTTGAACTGAATGTGTTGAGCTATTTTTCCGGCAATACTTTTATTTTTGCGCCCGAAGACAGACGCACTAATTTTGGTACAATTCAAAACGCTGTTGGACTTTATATTGATTTTGAAGGCAAGGAATCTGATAAATTTATTACTTCAAGTGGCGCATTTACAGGTATTTATAAGCCTAATTCTAATTCAGAATTGAAACTCACAGCTTCCTTTTTTAGTAACAGAGAGCAAGTAAGTTACGATTTGGAAGGAAGATACTCGCTCAATCAACTCGATAAACAAATTGGATCAGAAACCTTAGGTGATAGCTTAATGAGCTTAGGAATAGGTAGATACATTGATCATGCCCGCAACAAATTGTATTCAGATGTTTTTAGTGTAGAGCACAGAGGTAAGGTTTTTAGCGACCAAAATACTTTTTCGTGGGGAGTAAAATACAACCGCGAAATAATAGAAAGTTCTGTAAACGAATGGTATATGCTCGATTCAGCGGGTTATTCTTTGCCTCATAGTTTGTCAATTCCACATTCAAACGATAAATTAATTTTGGCTTCGAGTTTAAATGCTAAAAACGCTCTGGGAACCAATCGTTTTTCGGGTTTTCTGCAAAACGATTTGCAATTTTCTAACTTTTTTATTACTTCAGGCATACGTTTGTCGTGGTGGGAGTTTAATAAAGAGCTACTTATAAGTCCAAGATTGTCAATTTCATACAAGCCTAATTGGGAAAAAGATTTTTTATTTCGCTTTTCGTCGGGTTTTTACTATCAACCAGCTTTTTTCAAAGAAATATTAAACACCGATGGGACATTAAATAATCAGGTAAAAGCTCAAAAATCGATTCATTTTGTTTTGAGTAGCGATTTTAATTTTTATGCATGGGAAAGACCGTTTAAATTAGTTAGTGAAATGTATTACAAGCATTTAACTCAACTTATCCCTTACCAATTAGACAACGTAAACATTCGGTATTTTCCTGATTTACATTCAAAAGGCTATGCTGTCGGAGTTGATTTTAAGCTAAATGGCGAGTTTGTAGCCGGAGTTGATTCTTGGTTGAGTTTGTCGATTATGCAAACGAAAGAAAATATAGAAGAAGATGAGCTGAAATACATTCCAAGACCTAACAATCAGCTAGTTAGTGTTGGTTTGTTTTTTCAAGATTATATACCTAATAATCAAACTTGGACTGTACAAATGATGCTTTTTTATAGTACAGGTTTGCCTTTTAGCATTCCGGAGCAAGAATTTCCAAATCCATTTTTAAAATTGCCCGATTATAAACGAGTTGATATTGGTTTCTCAAAATTGTTGAAAGATGAAAGCACGAATATTGGAATGTCTAAGTTTAAGTCATTCAAGTACATTGATTTAAGTTTAGAAGTTTTTAATCTTTTAGGAATTAACAATACGATTTCATATACTTGGATAAAAGTAGTGCCAAACAGTGCTATTGCTACAACTCAAATTCCAAACCAATTTGCTGTACCTGACAGACTTACAACACGGAGAGTGAATTTTAAATTTACTGTAAAATTCTAAAAAATGTCTTTGCTTTGTTTTGTTAGCTAAAATTAGGAAAATAGCAAGAAACTACCTAAATATCAATTTTATATTTATATTTTTTTACTATTCTTATTGTAGATTTAATTGCAAAACTTGTAAATTTTGTTTAATTTTGTAAATTGACACAATAAATGTATCCTAAACCCAATGAGTTATTTTGATAAAAGTAAAGAACAAGTAATCAATGAGTTACTTGATTCTAAAAATAAAATTGCTTTTCTAAAACATCAACTCACCGAAAGAATAAAAGAGTTGAATTGCCATAACTACGTTTCAGAATTTACTAGCAACCCAAGCCTATCGCTCTGCGAAGTAATAGAAAAAATAACCAACATACTTCCACCAAGCTTTCAATTTCCTGAAATAGCAGAAGCTTGCATTTGGTACAACGACAGAGAATTTAAATCTTCAAACTTTAACAGAAATGGAGTTTTAATTTCCCAGAATTTGCAAATAGGCAATAAAATTATTGGTAAAATAGAAGTTTCGTATCCCAAAGAAATTGAAAATAAAAAAATACCTGTTTTTTTACACGAAGAATCGAATTTACTTAAAGCATTAGCCGTTAGACTTTCAAATTTTATATCAAAAAAGGAAAATGAAAATGCTTTACAAAAAAGCGAAAATATTTATAAAAATTTAGTAAATACTCATTTTTTAAGTAAAAACAAAAATGGCAGTTTAAGCATATTAAAAATCAATTTACAACTACATAAAAAAAATCATTCACTACGAGTCATTTTTTTTTAAGTTATATTTATTTTAAGAGCTGATAAAAAAATAAAATCAATTTATTTTTTAGTAAAATTATGTAATTCAATACCTAAACTAAAATTATTCAGCATTTATGCTTTCCTCTTCGTTATTTAGTTTGTTGGTATTTAAAAAGTCTTGTACACTTTTTTTCAATCCCTTTGAATACTAAAAAGGCTAAATTTTTGTTGTATAGATTAAAAAAAAGATACCAATGCATAAAAATTAATAAACAAACAAAATTATTTAAAAAAACAAAAAACACTTAAATGTCTAATTATTAAATATTTAAATAAGTTAATTATGTTCTTTTTTTTGCAAATAATAAGGTATTTCAAAAAAAACAAAGAACATTAAATCAATATTTACGTATAAAATGAAACAATTTACAATTGCTTTATTATTAAAAACAATTGATTAAAATTTGATTAAAAATATGAAAAATTTAAACAAACTACTAATTTTAGTTTTTTTTGTAGCATTTTTAAACAATGTATTTGCACAAAGTTCGGCTAATTATACTTTTAGCACGTTTACAAATGGTTCTCTTGCACTCGATATGAA
>DZBP01000003.1 GCA_022729915.1 Draconibacterium orientale
CGTGCAGCACAATATCATTACAGCAACGCAAAGCAATTGATGCAAAAAGACGACCAAGCTTCAAACCGCAAAGCTTACGAATCATTGATGAAAGTAAAAGGGTATTATGCAACTTACGAAGATGTAGATGAATTATTGATTGAAGCAAAACAACTTGGAACTAGTCACGTATTAATTTCAATAAGAAACGATTCGCAATACAATTTTGACCGCACTTACTTGGCTGAATTATTGAATTTTGGAATAGGAGATTTGAACTCAACTTGGAAAAATTACTATACAAACTACAACGAAAACATTAACTATGACTACGATGTAATCATAAATTTAACAAACTCTAATTTTTCGGAGGCAATACGCGAACGCTCAGAATACGTTGATAAAAAACAAATTAAAGACGGCTGGGAATACGAACTCGATGCAAAAGGAAATGTTAAAAAAGATTCTTTGGGCAATGATATTAAAAAAGAAAAATTTAAAACTATTGAATGCAAAGTAATTAAAGAAGTGCAAAAAAAATCGCTCACCATAATTGCTTCTATTCAATACATTAACAAATACAATAATCAGGTTGTTGGAACCTCAAGAGTAGAAGCTGTAAATAATTTTATTCACGAAAGTGCAACTGCATTAGGAAATATGGACGCTTTGAGCGACATTTCAAAAGAAGCGATTAAAAAAACAGCAGTTCCGTTTCCTACTAACGAGGATATGGTTAATAAAGTGCAAGTAAGTTTACGCGAAAATATTAAAAATTCGATTAAAAATAATTCAAATTACATTAATTAGTGTTTGAAAGAAAACTCCTTCTTTTTGAAAAAAAGCCCCAAACCCCTAAAGTGGCTTATTGTAACGATTAGTAAATCAACGTGTTTCAAAAAGTCCCCTTTAGGGGATTTAGGGGCAAAAGCTAGAAGTGTATAGTTTTCTTTCAAACACTAATTAACTAATTGGATAAGAGATTCATATTTTTCAAAATAAAATTTAGACTCTTTTATAGTTAATAAAAAATAAAGCCATCAACAAAAAATAAATTTACAAGGATTTCTAAGAGCTAAATTCTTCTTAGAAATCTTTTTCATAAAACAATACAAACATCAGCAATATCTCATTTTATGCAAAACAAAAACAACAGCACAGCCAAAGTAGCCGAAAGAGCAGTATTAATAGGCTTGAAAACAAAAGATGTTACTGAAAATGAAGTAAATGAATATTTAGATGAATTAGCTTTTTTAATAGAAACAGCAGGTGCCATTCCAGAAAAGAGATTCACTCAAAAACTGGACATTCCTAATACCCGCACCTTTGTAGGAACAGGGAAATTAGATGAAATAAAACAATACATCGAAGAAAACAACATTGACTTGGCTTGCTTTGACGATGAGCTTTCGCCCTCGCAACTTCGCAATATTGAGAGAGAATTTAATATCAAAATACTCGACAGAACCAATTTAATTTTAGATATTTTTGCGCTTCGTGCACAAACTGCAATAGCCAAAACGCAAGTTGAACTTGCTCAATATCAATATCTTTTACCTCGACTTACTCGAATGTGGACTCACTTAGAGCGTCAAAAAGGAGGAATTGGAATGCGTGGACCCGGTGAAACTGAAATTGAAACCGACCGCCGTATTATTCGCGATAAGATTACTCGTCTAAAAGAACAACTCGAAAAAATCGACAAGCAAAAGCAGCTTCAACGCAAAAACCGCGAGCAAATGATTCGCGTGGCTCTAGTTGGCTATACAAACGTAGGCAAATCGACCATTATGAATTTGATAAGTAAATCCGATGTTTTTGCTGAAAATAAGCTTTTTGCTACACTCGACACGACTGTGCGTAAAGTGGTGATTGAAAATTTGCCTTTTCTGCTTTCTGATACCGTAGGATTTATTAGAAAATTACCTCACAATTTAGTAGAATCGTTCAAATCGACACTCGACGAAGTGCGAGAAGCGGATATTTTATTACATATTGTAGATATTTCGCACTCAAGCTTTGAAGATCAAATAAATACAGTAACTACCACTTTGCAGGAAATTGACAAAACAGAGAAGCCTACTTATTTGATTTTTAATAAAATAGATTCTTTTTCGTACATTAAAAAAGATGAAGATGATTTAACGCCCAAAACACGCGAAAATTTTAGTCTCGACGATTTGAAAGAAACTTGGATGGCAAAATCAAACAATCATTGTGTATTTATTTCGGCAAAAGAACGAACGAACTACGATAGTTTTAAAATGATGCTCTACGAAAAAGTAAAAGAAATACACGAGAAGCGTTATCCTCACAACCAATTTTTATATTAAGAAAAAACAATCTCAACAACTGTATTTTAGTAACCTGACATTAATTTACTTTTTCAAGGTTTCGGGAATACTTTTTTTAACAGGAGTTAATCAGCAACAATGGCAGATTTTAAGACAAAATATCAAATAAGTAAAAAAGTACAGCAAATAAATGAAGACATGGGGCGAGTTCCGCCGCAAGCAGTTGAATTAGAAGAAGCTGTACTGGGAGCAATGATGCTTGAGAAAGGAGCAGAAATTCCGGTTATGGAAATTTTGCCCGTTGATGCATTTTATAAAGAAGCACATCAACGCATTTACAAAGCCATTATTAAACTTTCGCAAAGCTATCAAGCGGTTGATATTTTGACAGTTACCGAAGAACTTCGCAAAAACAGCGAACTCGAAATGGTAGGTGGCGCATTTTATGTAACTCAGCTTACCAGTAGAATTGCTTCGGCAGCAAATATTGAATTTCACGCTCGAATTATAGCTCAAAAATACATACAACGTGAACTGATTCGAGTTTCATCTGAAATACAAAACAGAGCCTTCGATGTTTCGGTTGATGTGGACGATTTGCTCGATTTTTCGGAGCGCGAACTCTTTGAAATAGCTTCGGGAAACATTAAAAATGAAACAGTTCAGATAGATGCTGTTATCAAGCAATCCATCAAACTGATTGAAGAAGCCGGCAAGCGAAGCGACGGACTAAGCGGCGTGCCTTCGGGTTTTAGCAGTTTAGATAGAGTTACATCGGGTTGGCAACGAAGCGACATGGTGGTTATTGCTGCTCGTCCCTCGATGGGTAAAACGGCTTTTGTTCTTTCCATGATGCGCAATATGGCGGTGGAATATAAAAATGCTGTGGCTTTGTTTTCTCTTGAAATGTCAAATATTCAGATAGTTAATCGTTTAATTGTAGGCGAAACAGGTTTGGCACACGACAAGATAAAAACTGGAAAATTAGAAGATTACGAATGGAAACAACTCGAATATAAAATCAAAGACCTTTCGGAAGCACCCATTTTTATTGATGATACGCCAGCTATAAGTCTTTTTGAGCTTAGAGCAAAATGCAGACGTTTGAAAACCCAGCACGACATACAGTTGGTTATTATCGACTATTTGCAACTCATGTCGGGTCCTCCCGAAACACGTGGAAATCGTGAACAAGAAGTAAGTACTATTTCGCGTGGTATCAAAGCATTAGCTAAAGAATTGAACGTTCCCATTTTGGCACTTTCGCAGCTCAACCGCTCCGTTGAAATGCGTGGAGGCGACAAACGTCCACAAATTTCCGATTTGCGCGAATCTGGAGCAATAGAGCAAGATGCTGATATTGTGATATTTATTCATAGACCTGAACGTTTTGGAATTTTACAAGACGAAGAAGGAAATTCGACTAAGGGAAAAGCAGAAATAATAATAGCAAAACACAGAAATGGTGAAGTAACTGACGTGCAACTTAAATTTATTGCCGAACAAGCTAAATTTACTGATTTGGATTATTCAGAAATTCAGCCACTTACAAACGATGATATTCCTACAAATGTTACTTTTGGGTCTAAAATGAATGATGAACCGTCTCATGTTCAACAACATAACTACGACCCATTTAGCGACAATTCGATAGCTCCTTTCTAATGTTTGATTAATTTGAGAAGCAATGCGCAAGAATATTTGCTCCCATTTTGAGCGCTTTCAAGCGTACTGCTTCTGAATCTTTGTGAACTGAAGCATCTTCCCAACCATCGCCTAAGTCCGTTTCGTAACTATAAAAACAAACTAACCTGCCATTGTGAATAATTCCAAAACCTTGAGGCGCATTGTTATCATGCTCATGTATTTTAGGTAAACCTGTTGGAAATGGATAAACTTCGCTATAAATTGGGTGAGAAAATGGTAATTCTACGAAATCATATTCCGGAAAAACTTTCTTCATCTCTCTACGAATAAATTTATCCAAACCATAATTATCATCTACATGCAAAAAACCACCTGCCAACAAATAATTACGCAAATTTTGTGCATCGTGTTCTGTAAAAAACACATTTCCATGCCCTGTCATGTGCAAAAATGGATAGTTAAAAATATCCAAACTGCCGACTTCAACTGTTCTATTTTCGAGAGCGATGTTGGTTTTAATGTTTTCATTACAAAAACGAATTAAATTGGGCAAAGACGTTGGGTTTGCATACCAATCGCCTCCGCCACTATATTTTAACAAAGCTATTTTTACATTTCCCTCTTGTGCAAAAAGGTAGTTCGTGAGGAAAAATAGTAGAAAAACCAGAAAACTTTTTTTCATATTTTATTTTTAATAGTTTTAAGTTTCACTAAAAAAATTACAAATTTAAAATCGAAACCGTATCACACGCAACTATTCCAGCCGTTTCGGTTCGCAAGCGACTTGTGCCCAAACTAATTTCTTTAAAACCATTTTCAAGGGCAAAACTTACCTCTTTGGGTGAAAAATCACCTTCGGGTCCTATCAAAATAAGCGATTTTCCTTTCAATGAAATTACGTTTTTAAGCAAAGGCAAATCTTGTTTATTGCAATGCGCAATGTATTTTTCGCCATCAAATTTACTGGTAACCAACAAATTAAATTCTTGCAAGGAGTTTAATTTTGGAAAGAAAGCTTTGACCGATTGTTTTGCTGCTGAAATAATAACACGCTCAAGTCGGTCATTTTTTACTATTTTTCGTTCTGAATGTTCGCACAAAAGAGGCGTTATTTCTGAAATTCCGATTTCGGTCGATTTTTCAAGAAACCATTCCAAACGTTCAATATTTTTAGTGGGAGCTATCGCAATGTGCAAAAAATAAGGCATTTTATGGTAATTTTCATGCTTTTCAATCACACTAAATTGACACGATTTTGAGTTGTCGCTTATTAATTTTGCCAAATAAAAACCTCCTTCACCATCGATGAGATGAACCAAATCGCAAATTTTGAGTCTTAATACTTTAATTGCGTGTTTCGATTCCTCTTCTGAGAGTTTTATTGTTTGTGAATTACTTTTTTCAATATTAAAAATATGCACTTTGATTAAATTTTCAAATTGTTAAATTATCCGTAAATTATTGCTAAAAAAATTACACCAGATTAATTTTCAGGATTTTCTCGCATAAATCGGTCAACAATCTCAACCATTTTGCGCGAACCTACAAAAAACGGAACTCGTTGGTGAAGGCTATCAGGTTTTATGTCGAGAATTCTATTTCCTAGTCCATCTACTGCCATTCCTCCGGCTTGTTCGGCAATGAAAGCCATTGGATTACATTCATATAGCAAACGAAGTTTTCCGGTTGGGTAGCTCAAAGTAGAAGGATAAAGAAAAATTCCGCCTTGTAATAAATTCCGATGAAAATCAGCAACCAATGAGCCAATATAACGAGAAGAATATGGTCTTGAAGTTTGAATATCAGGCTCTTGGCAATATTTGATGTATTTTTTTACTCCAACCGGAAATTTTATATAGTTGCCTTCATTTATCGAATAAATTTTTCCTGATGAAGGAGTTTTTATTTCAGGGTGAGAAAGGCAAAATTCGCCTATTGAAGGGTCGAGCGTGAAGCCATTTACACCTTTTCCGGTAGAATAAACCATCATGGTAGAAGAACCGTAAATAATGTATCCTGCGGCTACTTGGCGAGTGCCTTCTTGCAAAAAGTCAATCTCTTCAGCTTTGTGCCCTTGTGGAGTTTGGCGACGATAAATTGAAAAAATTGTTCCTATCGACACATTTACATCAATATTTGATGAACCATCGAGAGGGTCCATCGTTACAATGTACTTCCCATCTCTAGCTAGTTCGGAATCGAACGAAACGATGTTGTCATTTTCTTCTGAAGCTATTCCACAACATTCACCTGAGGCTTTCAGCGCGCTTATAAAGTGCTCATCTGCAAATACATCTAGCTTTTTAACTTCTTCGCCTTGTACATTTACCGAACCTTGAGATCCTAAAATATCTACAAGTCCGGCTTTATTTACTTCGCGGTGAACTATTTTTGCTGCAATTCCAATATGACTCAATAAGTTAGATAATTCTCCTTTTGCATAAGGAAAATCTAATTGCATTTTTATTATAAACTCATTGAGTGTTACTACTTTAAACTTATTCATTACTTAGTTTTTTTGGTTATAATCGTAAATATTTACTTGGTATATTGTAATTAAATATTTTTGTAAGTACTTGTTTTTCAAGTTAAAATTTAAATTATCTATCGTGTAGATTGTCAATAAATTATCCGTCTTTTTTGACAAAGCAACACAAGACAAAACTAGTTAAAAAAATCAAAAGAGAATAATTTTTTTTAATATATTTGATTTTTTTTTAAGAATAGAATTGTAAAAAAGAATTAAATGAATTAAAATGAAAAAACCAGATTTTTATTTCAAAAATCTGGTTTCTATATTTTTTTACTGAAAATTAAAATCCTGGGCAAGGTATCGGTGTGTATTTTTTAAATTTGCTTCGTTTGCCTAATTTAAAATTGTAAATAAGAGCTATTTCGTGTGAGCCTGCACTTGATTTCATAAGCGAGTTTACAGTAATATCGTAACTATATTGAAGTGAAAGGCTATAAAAATTATATCCAAGCATCAGAATCACAGCGTCATTGTTTCTGTATCCTTGTTCTGGGTTGTTTAGAACAGGTATTCCTCTGTACCACAATCCTGTAAGCAAATCGTTTTTTTGCCAATAAGCACCAAGGTCGAGCTGTTTAAATTTTCCTTGCATTTTGTAAAGAAAAGAAAAAGTTAAGCTTTCATTTTTACGTTTCGAACCGTGCCGAGGGTCTTTTAAGTAAATTTTGTAACCTCCATAAGCCTGTATTAACATATCAACTTTAGCTTCATCGTCAAAAAAGGATTGATTGGGTTTAAATAAGTGATCTACGGTAACTCCTCCCCAATAATTTTTACTAAAAACCAAAAAAGAAGCGACTGCATCAAAGTAACCAATTCCTTCTTCTGGCTCAACTTCTGTAGTTGTTTCTGCTGGATTGTTAATGTTTTTTAATTGGTCGGCAAAAGTAAGTTCGTAAAAATCAATTCCACGCTTTGAGTATTTAAATCCAATTCCAGGGCGAACGCTAATGTTGCGAGTCGCTTTTAAATTGTAGGAATATGAAACACCGAAATCAGTTAAACTTAAATTTCCGGCACCCGCTTCGTCGCGCAAAACACTCAGCCCTACTCCACTATTGCGGTTTTCAAAAAAGTGATCTACCGTAAAAGCGGAAGTAACAAACGAATTGCTGATTCCGGGCCACTGATTTCGATAATTCATCACGGCTTTGGTTTCGTAATGCAAACCTGCAAAAGAAGGTCCCAAAATAGTGGGTGATGAATAGTATTGCGAAAATTGAATAACTTGTGAATTGGCTGAATTTGAAAACAAGTATAAAATTGCAATGAATACAGCTATGTAGATATTTTTTTTCATTTTAGTTGCTTTTTAGTAGAGCAAAAGTGTAATTTTGACTTTTATAATTAAAATAACACTTTAAAATGTTAATAAATAATGTAAAAAACTAGAAAAAACTAAGCATTTTTAGTTTAAAAATTTACTAAAATTAAGTGCTAGAATTAATTTTAGTACATTTCTATCAAACACATAAGTTTTTTTATTTTAAATAAACAAATATTACGCCAAATTTTCTTTAACAAAGTGGAATGATTTTTTTTTGTTTTTTTCTTTTGTTACTCAAAGTAGTTTCTTTTAGATTTAATAAAAAAAACAATAACAATAGGTTAATAATCAAAATTGTATGATTATACTTGAAAAAAAATGCACTTTATATTCTTCAAAAATTTTTGTAAAGATAAAGAAAAAGTGATTTATTTTCAAAAAAAAGTGCATTATCTTTTATAATTTCATCCAAATTAATAAAAAAAACCTTTCAACTTTAAATAAATATCAATCTAAATAATTAAATATCAGTTGTTTATTCTCAAAACGGGATATTTTTTTAGAGAAAAATATAAAACAAACATTGATGCTATCATCATTAAAATTCCGATTCCGAAAACACCAGTAAAACTTAGTGTTTCGTAAACTAACATTCCCAAAACTGGCGCAAATGCACCTCTAACTCCAGTCAGTGTTAAATGAACGGCTTGATAATTAGCCGTTTCTTCTTTTTTACAAAAATAAGCAGAGCCAATGTACCAAAGCAACGCCATAGTTGCAGCAAATATTCCATAAAAAATGTAAGAAAATATCAATAAATAGTATATTTTTAATCCAAAAACAGTAATATAATAAGGAAAATATTCAGTTAGCAACATAAAAAGTAAAAAGAACATAAGGCTTGCAAATGAATAAATTCCAAATTTTCGTGGGTCGAGTTTCCCTATGATTTTGCCAAAATAGGGTAAAATTACGATTGCAATGGTATTGTACGAATTTTTGTAAAATGCTACACTTGAATAATTTAAATCTAATACTTCGTCAAAAAAAATATTAATTGCAGCCATAGTACCAATCCAAACAAAGCCGTAAATCATAAAAGCTATCTGAAAATGTGTAAATGCTGCATTTTCTTTTAAAATTCGGAACATGATTTTAAATGATACTTTTACCGAATCTATAAATTTTGTTCGTATCCAAGAATTTTCAGGTTCTTGATAATCAATTAATGTCAAAACAAAAACGGAAATTATGCCTAAACTACCAATTATTGGGTAAATATATCGAAAAGCAAACATATCGAAGTCTAAAAGTAACCCAAACAAAAAAGTTGCAATTAGAATTATTACCTTATTTAATGTGGAAGCATAGCTATATAATCTGCCAAAATTTTCGTGTGAATAGGAGGTTTTCAAAAATAAACTTATAGTAGGCAAAATAAATGGGTCAGCAAGATAATACATAAAAAAAACACTTAAAAATAGTAAATGATAGTGCGAATTTGCTATTTCTGAAGCATTGTCGGGGAAAAAAAACATCAGAAATAGCGGAAGGCGTGTAAAAAAAGCCATATATCGCAACATTCGCTTTTTATTGCGACTTCGTTTTATCATTTCGTTGATGAAATTTGCAAAAAGTAGTAAAATTACTGTAAATTGAACCAAAGTTGCAATTTCGTAGTTTGATGCTCGCATACTTTTGAGCAAAACAAACTCATTTAGAGCCAACACACCTACAATTATTCCATCAAAAAAAGAATAAATCAGATGCAAATAAAATGTTTTTTTTTCTGATGCTGTCATTAAATATATTGAATCTAAATTATTTGCGCTTTTTTTAATTCTGCAAAATGCTCATTTTTTTTGGGGGAATACAAAATTAATTGTTCTCTAAAAAATAGCATTTGTGCGTAATAAATTTGCAGCAAAAGTGCACATTTCTGATGAATTACACTAATTTTTACAGTTTTTAGTCAAAATCAAATAATAACTATTTTATTTCAATTTATTAATGTAAATGACACATTTTAAGCAAATTAGAATGTTTTATTTATCAAATTTAATATTAAAATAATAAATTAGTTTACTAGAATAAAAGTTTAAAAGTTTTATTTAACTCATTTTAATTGCTTTATATCGAAAATAAATAGTACATGCAAAATATTTTTTATATAATATTTTAAAACGTAAAGAATTTTAGCTATTTTTGTAAGATAGTTTTATGCACTAGACCAAATTAAATATACAATTTAATTTGATTAACTACTTATTTTATAATTCTCTAAAAGGGTTTAAATACCCAATATTGATTTGATAACACATTAAAATTCAGTAAATTAATTGAATTTTAACACATATAAAAATTATGAACAACAAAATAGCAATATTCGTTTGGATAAGCTTCATTTTCGCAATAACTGTTAGCTCGTGCAAAGAGAAAGCAACGCCTCAAAAAGCAGAAATTATAAGCAAGTTGCAAGCTTCGTCGAAACTTTCGACGGTAGAATATGTAGTAACAAAAGTAATTTCAGCAGAAAAAAAGCGTCTTTTAGCCGATAAATATTTTTTTGCTGAAACCAAAGCATTTATAAAAGCTGGCATCGATTTGAGCAAAATAGAGGAAGAAGATGTGATTATTCAAGGCGAAAAAATAAGCATTACGCTTCCGGCTGTTGAAATTCTTGAGTTTTCGTATCCTCCTAATGCCTTTAATGTGGTAGAAGAATACACCAGCTCTAATGGTCCGCTCGATTTTAATACCATTTCGCTTTCGGAAAGAGATGCTCTTTACAGAGCCGGCGAAGTTGATATTAGAAACAGTATCAAGAGTTTAGGCATAACAGAAACGGCTGAAAAAAATACTCGTTTTTTCTTCACAGGACTGTTAAAAAATTCTGGTTTCAACGAAATTTATATAAAGTTCAAAAACCATGAAATAGCTGAAAAATAATAAACATAACTTTATTTTTTTTATAGCTGAAATACAATTACTTTTAAAAGTTTCAATTGTTTATAATTTTTACAAAAAGATAATAAAAAAATACGATATAAATTTATGCTTAAAGTATTCAGAAATATAGCCATCGTTTTGATTCTTTTATCCGCAACTTATTATGGATTAGCTAATTTTACTAACTTCTTGCCGGGTAAATTCAATTTGTTCAAAGGGAAATTGAGCATGAAAGAAACTCCAGTTTTAATAGAACAAATAAAAGAAATAAACCAACTGGTAAGTGCCGAATTTTACGGCGAAGTTTATGCCGATTTGTTTGCAGCTTACAATGATTTGATTGAAGAACATGGAACTAATTTGTTCAAAATAAGCAATAAATACAAATATTTAGAAGATTATGCTAAAAAAAGAGACAAAATTGAAATTGTCAATTTAGATATTACAAAGTACAAAACTGAAATTGATACATTGAAAAAACTGGTTTTTAAAAGCGATTCGTTACAAAAAATATACAAAATAGATTTAGATTCGCTTGAAAAAACACTCAAAGAATTGCCCAAAGGTAAAAAAGAAAGCAACGAAAGAGAGCGTTTTGATTATGTAAAGAATGAGATTGATAGTATGGAAAAACACTACAAACAGACTTCTGACGACCTTTCAAAATACACAAAAAGACTTAAAGATGCTGAAAAAGACCTCATTTCATCTGAAAAAGACTTGATTTCGGCAAAAGAAGACGTTTCCGATTTTATCAACAAACATAATTTAGTTTACATCGGAAGAGGTCATATTTCTGCCGGTTACAATATCGATTTAAGTGAAATAGATACAAGTTCTACAAAAAAAATAACATTCTACCTGCCTAAAGCTGAATTGATTGACACTGTTATCAATCCATGGTATTACAAAACCGAAAAAGATTCGCTTATGGGTTACGAAATTTACATAAACAAAAAAGACCGTTTTTATACAAACGATGATGTGATGCTTGTAAAACAAAAATGTAGGAAAAACTTAGCAGTTAGTGCATTAAACAAAGGAATTTTGGAAATGGCTACAAAAAACGGAACAGCAACCTTAGAAAGTTTTTTCTTACTTTTAGGATTTGAAGAAGTTTTTGTAAAAGAAAAAAATATTATTTCGGCAAATTAATCTTAAGTGCTATTTTAAATGGTGTTGGTGTTTTTTGTAATCAAATGATTTTTAGGTATTTGGTGGATTCAATTACAAAATTTATTTTACTATTTGTTTTTATTTGGTCTTAAAAAAATGATGAAATATCTCTTTTTTTTAGTTGTATTTTTTAGCTTAGGTAAGCAGTTGTTCTCTCAAACAGATTCTGTAAGTTTAGAACAAAAAGACAGTATTCCTTTGACTGAAAAAGAGTTGCTTGCTGCAAACAAAGCTTTTGTAGCAAACATTTTAAAAGATTATACGAATGCCGTTGGTGGTGAAAAAAAACTAAAAAAATTTAAAAATGTAGTTATAAAAACGAATATTGTAATAGAAGATGTAACATACAACATTGTAAAATACTATGAGTATCCCAACAAAATGACTAAAATTATGAGTTCGATGGGAAATCGAATTGAAAAAATAATTTTCGATGGAAATAAAGGCAGACGTTGGGGTGTACAAGGCTACAAAATTTACGAAAAAGAAGAATTAGATGAACTAGAATACGAAGCTTCTATTTTTCTTCCTTTACTTTTTGATAAATACAAGTTTGAACTTACCTACGACACAACCGAATACATTAATGGAAACGAGGCTCATCGAGTTTCAGCAGTTTCGCCAAACAAAAAATTACACCAATTTCATTTTAGTGTTCTTAGCGGACATTTAGTGCGTTGGACATTATCGTTTCAAAATGAAAATGCCGAAGAAGAATTACTTATTATCGATTACAACGATTTTCAAATGACCGACGAATATGAGTTTCCACACGAAATTATTTATACTCGCGGTGATTTAAAAATGAAATTCAAAGTAACACTTGTTACCGTTAATGAAAAATTAGAGAATGATATTTTCATGCTAATAAATTGATTGATAATAAATTAACATTCGTCGTTTGCTTTTTTAATACTATAAACACCTTTTCCAATGGCTAACAAAATAACAGGATTTTCGGGGTGATAGAGTTTCATTTCGGTAACAACCAAACGACTGCCTTGCCTTAATATTCTACTTTCACCAATCACATCTTGGGCTTTTCCGGGTCGTAAATAATCAATACGCATATCAACGGTAGCAATTTTGTCGTCAAAACTTTCTAAAACGGTCATCGCCACAATTCCACCAATTACATCTATTAAAGTAGCACTAATGCCTCCATGCAAACGATTAGCTCGAGGGTCGCCAATAAATTCATCGCGAAATGGCAAAATGGCTTTGGCAAAATCTTTTTCAACTTCTAATAATTTCATTCCTAAAAATTTATTAAAAGGAATCATTTCTTCAAAAATAAGTTTAAATGCATCGAAATTCTCTTCCATATAATTCAAAAATAACTTGTAAAACAAAAAAAGAAAATGTGAAAATTTCATTTTCATTTTCACATTTTCCAATAACTAAAATTATTTGTAACCATAAATTCTATCAAACTTATCGCGGTATTTTTCCTTAATTACTTTGCGTTTTAATTTCAAAGTAGGCGAAAGCTCCCCTGTTTCGGGCGACCAAGAATCAGGAACTAAAGCAAACTTTTTCACTTTAAATGTTTTATTACACAAAGCGTTAATTCGTTCTACTTCTTCAGAAAAACGAGCTAAAACTTTCTCATTTTCAATTAATTGAATATTGTTCAATTCTGGTAAGTCGTGTAATTTACCCCAATTTCGCAAATAATCAAAATTTGGAACTATCATAGCAGCAGTAAATTTTTCGTCAGCACCAACTACTATTATTTGCTCAATAAAAGGTGATTCTTTGAAACGGTTTTCAACAACTTGTGGGGCAACATATTTACCGGTAGAAAGTTTAAAAATCTCCTTTTTGCGGTCGGTTATTTTCAAAATATTACGGTCTTGCAATTCGCCAATATCGCCTGTATGAAACCAACCTTCTTCGTCGATAACCTCGTTAGTGCGCTCAATATCTTTATAATAACCCAGCATCAAATTAGGACCTTTGAATAAAATTTCGCCATCTTCGGCAATTTTCACTTGCGAAGTTTCGATAAGAGGACCTACTGTACCAAAACGAACATCGGGATAAGCCCAGCGATTTACTGCAATAACAGGCGAAGTTTCAGTTAATCCATAGCCTTCTACAATTCTAATTCCTGCTGCCCAAAACACGCGAGCCAAACGAACTTGCAAAGCAGCACCACCCGAAAGTACGACTGTAATCTCATTACCTAAAGCTTCACGCCATTTTTTGAAAATTAACTTATCTGCAATTTTAAATTGCAATTTGTACCAAGCACTTTTTCCGGTAAATTCATATTCTTCGGCTAAATTTACTGCCCAGAAAAATAACGAACGTTTTATTCCAGTCAATTCTCGTCCTTTTGCTAAAATTTTATCATACACTTTTTCGAAAACTCGAGGCACTGCTGTAAAATGATTGGGTTTAACTTCTTTGAGATTATCCGACATGGTATCAATACTTTCGGCATAATAAACTGAAACACCTAAATACTGAACTAAATAATTCACCATTCGCTCAAGTACGTGGCACAATGGCAGAAAACTCAACGATTTATTTTCCTTTCCAATAGGCAGTAAAGTACCACAAGCCAACACGTTTGACATAAAATTTTTGTGCGAAAGCATTACACCTTTGGGTAAACCAGTTGTGCCAGAAGTGTAAATAATTGAGCACAAGTCGTCTTCATTTATACTTGCTTTTATTTCAGGAAGCAGGTTTTTGTATTTGTCTTGATGTTTTTTTCCTAATTCAACTAATTCGTTAAAAAGGATAGCACCATCAATTTTATCAAATGAATACACTTTTTCAATAGTTGCCACATCGTCAGCAAAAGGTTTAATCCGTTCATACAATGCAGGTGTACCTAAAAATACCAATCGAGATTCAGAGTGCGCGAAAATATGTTTAAAAGTTTCCTCACTTACTGTCGGATAAATAGGAACATGAACTGCACCAAGCTGATTCATAGCCATATCTATAAAATTCCACTCGGGGCGATTGTTGGAAACACTAGCAATTTTATCGCCTTTTTTTATCCCCAATTCCATGAAGCCGTAAGTGGTAAAGTTCACGTTATCAATGTAATCCTGAGTAGAGAAAGTATCCCACTTTCCATTTCTTTTTACGGCAAGATTAACATCTTTCGGGGAATTTTCTTTTATAAAATCTAAAATATCAAAAGTTCTTTTTATCTCCATGGTAAAAAATTTAAAAACGGTTTGGTTTTAGTTAATTGTAATTTTTGGTTCAATGCCTTAAAATTAATAAATCGGAGAAAGAACAATTTAGATGCGAAAATGTTTAAGAAAGCAAAAATTCTTTTGCATAAAAACCTTTAAAAATGGTTTATATCTCAACTTGTCTAGTAACAATGCAAAAAAATCCTTTTTTAATCAAATATTTCGCTTCTAATGTACCTAAACTACAAATCATACTTTATTTTAAGGCATTGCCTTATTTTGCTATAAAAAAGAATGAAAAAAATACTCTTTTTCTTTAAATAAATTGTATGTTTAAATTTTTTTATTGTGTTATTTTAAATTTTTTGAATGCTGCATTTAAACGTGGCACAATATCAAAAGCATCGCCAACAATTCCGTAATCAGCTGATTCAAAGAATGGTGCCTCTGTATCTTTGTTTATGGCTACCAATACTTTTGAGCCGTTTACGCCTGCTAAATGTTGAATTGCACCTGAAATACCAATGGCAATATATAAATTGGGTGCAACTACTTTTCCTGTTTGCCCAACATGCTCATGGTGAGGACGCCAACCTAAATCGGCTACCGGACGAGAGCAGCAAGTTCCTGCTCCTAGTATTTGTGCCATTTCCTCAACCATTCCCCAATTTTCGGGACCTTTTAATCCTCTACCAGCAGAAATCAAAATTTCGGCATCGCTAATAGACATTTTACCGTCCGATTTAATTAATTGTTTTGGTGCAACGGCTAAATCAGCGGGGCTTGCATCAAAATTATGCTTTTCGATGCTGCAATCTTTTGGATTTTCAATAATTTTAAACGCATTTTGAGTCAATGTTAAAACTTTGATTGCCGAATTAATTTTAAAATCGACAAATGCTTTGCCCGAAAATGCTTTTTTACGAACTACAAACGGTTCTACACTTGAAGGAACTTCAACTACATTAGGAGCTAAACCAGCTCTAAGTCTTACACTTACACGAGGTGCTAGCGACTCGCCCGAGGCATTGTTGGCAAAAACCACAACCTGAGCATTTTGTCCAGTAGCTACTTCTGCAATTAGTTTGGTATAGCTCTGATTTGTAAAGCTTTGTAAACCTTCGCCATTTGCAACTATCACTTTTGATGCGCCAAATTTGCTAAGTTCTAAAAGTTTTTCGTCAGTAACATTTCCAACGGTTAAGCACACTACTTGAGTGCCAATTTTTTCTGCAATAGCGTACGCATAAGAAACTAACTCTAAACTTAGTTTTTTAAATTCGCCATTCCAATTTTCTGTATATGCTAAAACTGCCATTTTAATCGGATTTAATCTAATAATTTGAATAGTATGTTGTAAACCAAAATGAATTGGTTATTAAGCTTTTCCAAGTGTATTTGTATATTGTTTATATGCAAATTATTTGTAAAAAACAATAAGCACTGGCGCTTAATTTTGCTTAAAAAATAAAAAAAGACCCTGAGTATTAGATAATTTTAGCTTCTTCATGAAGCAAACGAACTAAATCTTCAGCATTTTCAGTAGGTATAAGCTTACATTTACCTTTTGGCTGTGGCAAATAGTATTTTTGTGCATCAGTATAAACCTCATTGTTAGAAGGTTGAACGACTTGCAAATCCTTTTTGCGAGCCATCATAATTCCACGCATATTCGGAATTCGGGGTTCGATGGCAAATCCTTTTCCCGACGAAATAACCATTGGTTTTACACCTTCTATTACTTCTTTGCCTAAGTCACTTTCGCGTTCTATCAGCATTTTGTCGCCTTGTAGATTAAAAAAAGAGGCACTATTGATTGATGGCAAATCTAAAAGCTCAGCTACCATGCCTGCGACTTGTCCACCATTGTAATCAATTGATTCTTTGCCAGTTAAAATTAAATCAAAGTCTCCTTTTTTAAAAACTTCGGCAATTTGGTTGGCTACAAAAAAGGCGTCAGTAGGCTCAGCATCTACTCGAATAGCATCATCTGCGCCCATTGCCAAAGCTTTTCTGATTGTATTTTCACTTTCTCTATTTCCAACGGTAACAGTAGTAATTTTCAAATTGTTACCTGCATCACGCAAATCGAGTAAACGAGTAAGCGCAAATTCTTCATGCGGTCCTACAATATACTGAATATCAGTTTTATTAAAAACAGTGTCGTTTTCAATAAATTTAATTTTTGAGGTAGTATCAGGCACATGACCTATACAAATAAGTATTTTCATATAATTATAAGTTAAAAAAATTACATTAAACACTTTGATTTTGTATCATTGTGTTTAGTCAAATAAGGTTTATCAGAAAATTTATTCAATTTGAAGAAAATCAAACTAGTTTATTAAAATTTCCTATGCAAACATAATATTTTTTTTTTACAAATCCAAATTTATTTGCATATATTCATAAGTATTTATGTGCAAATTGAAATTTTTTTTTTATGTATTTGATTTTCAAAAATATAAAAAACAAAAAAAGCTATACAAACGTTTGTATAGCTTTATCAAGTACAAAAAAAAGAAAAATTATTCTTTCAAACCCATAAATTTATAGCCAACTTTTTCTATTTCTGTTTTAATTGTTTCTAAGTTCACATTTTTTCCGCTTATAGTGGCAGTTTCAGTAGTTAAATCTACTTCAACACTCTCTATATCTGCTATTTGAGAAATAGCATTTACTACATTTTGCTTGCAATGATTGCAATTCATTCCTTTTATTATTACAGATATTTTTTCCATACCTTTAATGTTTGTAATATGTTGATTTTTAGTTGCATTTAAATTAAATCTTGATTTATATTTTTGAAAATAAGCATTTACTATGAACAAAAATAATAAAACTGACGAAAGAGTTTTGAACCAAAACGGTAATATCTCATGCGAATGTGAATGCAAGGCATGAATTGCGCCCATTGCAAACCAATGTGTTGGTAAAAATTCATTTATAATAGTTCCGAAAAAAAGAGCCGAAAAAATAATCGAAAAAAGATACGAAAAAAGAGCTTTTTTTCCCATCGAATTTTTAATAACCGTAATAGTTGCAGCATTAGTGGCAGGACCAGCCATTAAAAAAACAAGTGCAGCACCAGGTGAAAGTCCTTTCATAAGCAAAACGGCAGCAATTGGAACCGAAGAAGTTGCACACACATACAAAGGAATTGAGGCAATTAAAACGACAAACATGCTTACAAATTTATTATTCAAGTAGTTAGTGAAAAAGCTTTCAGGAACTGCAACTGAAATGAATGCAGCTATTAGCAATCCAATAACCAGCCAGTTAGCAATGTCTTGAAGAAAATCGACAAAGGCATATTTGAAAATTTTATCGAAAAGGGTTTTGTATGTTATATCTTGTGTAATTGTTTGGTTTTTAATGGCTTCAGTATTTTTATCGAAAGCATTCGTGAAAATACCTCCAATTACGCCTGAAATTAAAGCAATTAATGGTCGCAGAATTGCAAAAGGTAATCCTAATAGAGAGTAAGTTACTAATATTGAATCTACTCCGGTTTGGGGAGTAGAAATAAGAAACGAATTGGTAGCACCTTTTGAAGCTCCATTTTTATAAAACGAAATTCCGGTTGGAATCACGCCACACGAGCAAAGTGGAAGTGGCACACCCAACAATGATGCATTGAATACAGATTTAAAATTATTCTGCCCTAAATATTTACTTACCATTCTTTTGGGTATCAGAGCATTTAAAATTCCAGCAACTAAAAAACCCAAAAGTAAGTAAGGCGACATTTCATTTAAAATGGAAAAAAAATCAGATAAAAATTGACTTATATAGTTCATTTTGAGTATTTTTTATATTTCAATGCACTTTGTTTTGATTTCATAAAAGTAAAAAAAAAATTCATCCCAATATGTCTTTTTTTAATTTAAAATAAATTTTTGTTTTTAACCACTTTAAATTCATTTTATTTATTTTTGGCAATTCAAATTTCATAACTATTTACAAGAAATAGCTTATCAAAAAATATTCTTTTTTGAAAAAAAACATAAAATAGTTCAAATAAATACTTTTTTAGAATAATCAACAAGGATAAACCGTTTATTGATTATCTGAAATAACTAAAAATAATAATATTGATGAAAAAATATCTGATTTACTTACTATTGGTGTTCTTTAGCACGTATTCTTTTTCGCAAAACAGCACAACTATTCAATTGAAGAATGTAAAAAAGACCAAACAAACTATCGAACAAAATACAGATAACCTGACGTTTAAGAGTTCGATAAGTGAGCTAAGTTTTGTAACAGAAAAAGCGACTAAAAGTCAAAAAAATGATTTTGTTAGCCTCAATGTGGAAGGTTTTAGTAAAACTTATGGCAAGGGTTTGCCTCAATTGCCAGTAATTAGTAAGCTAATAGAGATTCCGCAAGGCTGTGAAATAGAGATTACTATTTTGAGTTACGAAGAAGAACTAGTGAATTTAAATAAAAATGGAATCTTTGAGAAGATAATGCCACAACAACTTTCGGTTCGTAAAACGGAAAAAGAAATTCCTTTTTATTTTGACAAAGAAGCTTATTCGCAAAATTCATTTGGAAAAATGCAAATTGCAAGTTTTGAACGCATTGGCTTTATGCGTGCAATAGAGCTTGGACGAATTGAAATTCGACCATTTGAATACAATCCGGAAAAAAATAGCTTAAAAGTATATAACAATCTGGAGATACAGATTAGTTTTAAAAAGATTGAATCGAGTAAAGCGAATAACCAAGCTTACCAATCGCCATTTTTTACAAATTTAGCTGAAAAATTTGTGATTAATCCTAAAAATGAGAGTACTAAAGGACTTATTACAGCTACTCCGCCTGTATTTGTAATTGTAGCCGATAGAATGTTTGAAGCTACGCTAGCTGATTTTATTGTTTGGAAACAACAAAAAGGTTTTCAAGTAATTACAGCCTATACCGACCAAATAGGTAAAACCACAACGGCTATAAAAGAATACCTTAAAACTTTATATACAAACCCTGAAGCCGGATATGCTGCTCCTACTTTTGCGCTTTTAGTGGGCGATGTAGAGCAAATTCCTTCATGGCAAAGTAGTTACGATGGCGTTAACCACGTAACAGATTTGCGCTATTTTGAGTACACAGGTGATAATTTGCCGGAAGTTTTTTACGGTCGATTTTCAGCTCAAACGGTTTCGCAGCTTGAAAATCAGATAGAAAAAACAATAAAGTACGAAAAATACTTAATGCCCGATGCAAGTTATTTAGGAAAGAGTTTACTTGTTTCGGGAGTTGATGCTGACTTTGCTCCAAAATATGGAAATGGTGCTATTAATTATGCTCATACCTATTACGTAAACAACGAACACAATGTAGAAGCTTATACTTATTTATACAACGATGCTGCTAATAGCACCGTAATGTCATCAAATAATAGTTCTGCATCAAATTCTGTTATTGGGAAAATAAACCAAGGTGTAGCACTAGCAAATTACACAGCACATTGTAGCACAAATGGTTGGGCTGACCCTCGATTTAACAACAACGATGTGGCTGGACTTACCAATATAGACAAATACGGTGTTTGGATAGGAAACTGTTGCCAATCAGTAACTTTTGAACAAGCCGAAGCCTTTGGTGAAGCAGTTTTGAGAGCAAAAAATAAAGGTGCAGTTGGTTATATTGGAGGTTCTAACTATACTTATTGGGACGAAGATTTTTATTGGGGTGTAGGCGTAGCAGCTATTTCGGCAAATCCAACTTATGAGGAAAGTGGGCGAGGAGCCTACGATGCACTTTTTCATGATAAGGCAAACGAAGTAAACAAGCCTGAAAGCTGGTATATAACTCAGGCTCAAGTAAATGTAGCCGGAAATTTGGCAGTTCAAGCATCGAGTTCCGATTTGAAACAGTATTACTGGGAAATTTATCACGTAATGGGCGACCCTTCGCTTATGCCTTATTTGAGTGAAGCAGAAGTTATTACTACTAGTTTTTCGCCCAATGTAGTGATACTCGGAAGCAATAGTTTTGCGGTATCCACACAAGCTCATGCTTACATAGCACTCTCACAAAATGGCAAGCTAATAGCCAGCGCAATGGCTGATGCACTCGGAAATGCAACCTTAAATTTTCAGGCAAATGAATTAGCCGTTGGTAAAGCAAACGTTGTTGTTACGGCACAAAATAAGCAGCCATTTCTGGACGAAATCCTTGTTTCCCCAGCCAATGAGCCTTATGTAGTACAAAATATATTCGAAACTTTGCCAAAACCCGACTTTGGAAATACGGTTACACTCAAAAGCAATTTTAAAAATTTAGCCGGAAAATCAACTTCGTATCATGCTAAAAACATTATTGCTACAATAGAATCTACAAATCAGTATGTTACAATTATTGATAATACCGAAAGCATTGCTACAATCAATGCTGGTGATAGTGTTACTGTAGCAAATGCCTTTTCGTTTCAACTAGCTGATAATGTGCCTAATGGCGAAGTACTAACGTTCAAACTATCCATTTCGGGCGAAGAGGCTAAGTATTTGTGGCAAAGCGATTTTAAGATTTTAGCCAATGCTCCAAGTATAAAAATAGGCGATTTGAAAATTACGAACGACAACAATGCCAACAGTATTATAGACCCCAATGAAACGGCTAATATTGTAATTACAATACAAAATACAGGAAATGCAGAAGCAAATTTCACTGGTATTTTGGCTCATCAAATCAATGGAAATACCGATTTAATTATTTCTAACCCAACCATAGTGCAAACAATTGCTGCTAAAACGAGCAAAGATTTTGTTTACAATGTAAGTGCAAACAGTGCTACACTTGTAGGCACTGCTGTAAACTTAAATTTTACTGTAAATGCAGGGGCTAACAACCAATACAGTGCAAGCGAAGCGAAAAAAATTACAATTGGCGAAATACCAATCTATTTAATGAATAATACTGAAACAATAACTGCGTGCAACGGGTTGTTTTATGATTCGGGCAATTCTGAAAATAATTACTCTGACAATGAGGATTTAGTGAAAACCTTTGTTTCGCCTAATTCTAATGCAATGTTGTCGGTTGATTTTAAATCGTTTAGCTTAGAAAAAAACTACGATTACCTTTATATATACGAAGGACCAAATACTGATTATCCGCAAATAGCCGGTAGTCCGTTTACTGGCACCGATGGACCCAGAAAAATAAGCACCTCTAATGCGTTTACATTTCGCTTCAAAAGCGATTCGTATGAAAATGAGGCGGGTTGGAAAGCAAGCATTGAGTGTACAACTCCAAGTGTAGCCCCTGGTTGTGCATCAAATCCTTTGCCTGCAAACAATTCAACGGCTATTTATCCTTCACTTTTAAGCTGGTCGGCTCAAAATGCGACTGAATTTAAAGTTTACTTTGGAACCAACAGCAACCCACTGACTAATACGCCGATAGTAGCTAAAAATAAATCGTTAGCCATAACTGTTTTACCGCACACAACTTATTATTGGACTGTGGTACCTCAAAATAGTATAGGAAATGCGGGCACTTGCGAAGTGTGGAAGTTTACAACCGGCGATATTGAATACATTATGACCAATGGGAAATTCTACAATGCCTGTGGAGGTTATTTTTACGACAGTGGCGGAAAATCAGGTAATTATAAAGCCAATGAGTATTATATTATGACCTTTTATCCTGAAGAAACCAATAGTATTTTGAAAATGAATTTTGAAGAATATAATATTGAACCTGACGGAAATAGTTGTTATGATTATATGCTAATTTACGATGGAACAACCATTTATGACCGAATAATTGGCGAGTATTGTGGCGAGTCGGTACCTACAAGTTTAACTGAAATAAAAGCAACCAATCCCAAAGGTGCACTTACTATCGCATTTGTTTCGGACGAATCGGAACAAAGAGCAGGTTGGAAAACAAAACTATCGTGCATAAATACTACCGGATTTGATGAGCTTGAGAATGCCAAAATACAACTTTATCCAAACCCCAATGCTGGCTCTTTTACCATCGAGTATCCTTTTGCAGAAAATGAAAATGCTCAATTAGAGATTGTTAGTATTAATGGCAAAATAGTTTTCAAACAAAATTATTCTCAACTAAGTGATAAAATAACCTTAGATTTGACGAATTTAGCTAACGGAATCTATCAAGTGCGCTTGATAACAGAAAAACATACTATAAATGAGAAGATTGTGATTCAGAAATAATTAATAGTCAGCCAATTAACTGTGAATTGATAATTTAAATTTGCAAATTATCAATTCACTTTTTTATTTAAAAAGAATAAACAAATGCACCTTCGAGAGAAACAAAATGCAAATCGATACCTAATTGACTAGCTTCTTCTTGCCATTTTTTTATTTTAGTAAAAGAATTTGATGAATCAATAATAATATTTTTTACATCATAAAATTCTAAGACTTCCGAAATCGTAATTTTTGCATTCTTTGAAAGCACTATAAAATCTAGCTTTAACTGTTTATTTGTATAAAAATCGGTTGAATTATTATACCCTAAAATACCTATTTTCTTATTTTTGAACATTATAAAATTCTCATCAAAAAAACACGATTTGTAAGTATTTCTGAATTCATTTAGGTTTAAAATACTTTTAATTTGTGGTTTGAGAAGATTGGCTTGTGTCCAAAAATTTTTAGCAGCAAAATTGATACTCAATTCATTTTTTTGAAGAGAAGTATCGCAAATAACAATATTTTCGGTATTTGTTGCAAAATTAAGCATAGTGGATTTACTAATATTGAAAACAACAAATGTACTTTTTTGAGCTTTTTTATAATTCGAGTAAAAATTTGAAGATGACAGAATAAACAAAAAAACAATTGTCAGTTTAAGCAAATATTTTCGTTTTGATACAAAAAATAAAAACGCAAAAAGTATGAAAAAGTAAAATAAAAACATTTCTACTAAATTCAATTGCATGCCTTGAATAGTGCTAAATGGCAATTTTGTAATAAAATTGACACTATAATTGAGCAAATAAACCGAATAATACAGAACTGAACCTAAAAGTTTACTTACCAATGCAATTTTTGCAGTAAGTAAAAGCACAATAGCCAAATAAGTTATAAAAAAAGATAAGGGAATAACTACAATATTGGTAAAAATAAAATATACCGGAAATTGATTAAAATAAAATATGCTAATTGGTAGCGTACCAAGCTGTGCAGCAATTGAAACACTGACCAATTCCCAAATATAATTTCCAACTTTTGAAGGCACATATAAACTCTTGTAAATAGCTGGTTGAAAGGAAACTATTGAAAATACAGCTAAATAAGAAAGTTGAAAACCAATATCGAGAAAATTGATAGGAGAATATAACATTAGCAATGAAGCTGAAGCCCACAAAGAATTGTAAATGCTGCCCGAACGATTAATATAATCGCCAATTGCAACAAAAGTAAACATCAATGTTGCACGAAGCACTGAAGGCGAAAGTCCACTAATCAAAGCAAAAGCCCAAAGAGAAAATACAATAACAATTACTTTTATAAGTCTAATTTTTGCAGTTGAGCCGAACGGTCTGAATATCAGCATTAAAAATCCTAAAATAATACCAACATGCAAACCCGAAACTGATAAAATATGCATTGCACCCGAATCTGTAAATGCCTGTTTTGTTTCAATATCCAAGTAGTTTTTATAGCCTAAAGTAAGGGCAGAAAGTACAGCCAGCTCATCTCCTTCTATGCCATTTCTTTTGTAAATTTCAAGTAAAGTATTTCTGAAATTATTTGCTGTATAAAAAATTGAAAAACCTTTAAATTTTTCGAGGAATTGAAATTTATCAGGTTCTAAAAAAGCTTGATAAAAGATTCCTTTTTTTGCCAAATAATTTGGAAAATCAAATTCATTTGGATTTCCTTTAGGTTTAATCTCTTGAAATTTAGACGATAACACAATTTTATCGCCATATTGAAGCGCAGCTACTTTTGAATCTTTTCTAAAATAAACTAAAACTAAATAATTTTCTTTTTCTGAAGGATTATTTATATTTTGCTCTACTTTTAGTGTGGTTTTATAAAAATTTTCGCTTTCTTGAAGATTATCGTCAATGATTGCAATATATTGATTTTCAGCGGAAATATCGATTTTTGCTTGTTTTATTTCGCGTGCTTTCGAAAGAAAAACGCCACTAAAGAAAAAGAAAAAAAGTAAAACATAACCAAAGAAAAAGCTAAAAATATATTTTTTTGAAAGTGATGAAAAATGAAAAAAAACTAATAGTAAAAGGGAAGAAATAAGCAAAAATAAGCTCAAAAAAGTTGAAATCTCAATATACAAATTGAAAATAATTCCCCAAATAAATGGTAAAGCTATTCGTACAAATGGTATTTTGTTAAAATTCATATCGCAAAAAAACTATTTTTCTTGCCAACGCAATCGTAAATCTTCAAAATAATTGAGCACTCTACGAATAAAATCGAGCAATAAAGTATTGTAAGCTATAAAAATCATAAACCAAATGGCAGCTACATTAAACCACAATGTATCAATTACTTTATTTCCAATCAATTTTACGGGCGAATAAAAATGAGCACGACCGATTTTTGAAGTTGGATACATAAAAATTGGATCCTTTTTCTGTATTAATTCGTCATTAATTTCATAGATTTTAGTCAAATCGTAAGCATTTAATAAATAATCGGCTAAACGTTTGTTGTGATTATTTTGCTTCAATTTAAGCAAACCGTCAGTACTTAGTGTGTCAATCATTGTTTGGATAACACGGTCTTTTTCAGCATTAGCTTGCTCTGAAATTTTTGAGTATTGAAATTTCATGTACTGCAAATAATCTTTGGTTTCCTGCGCAATATCTTCATTAAATTGCTTAGAATTCAGCATTTTAAGTGAACCAAAAGGTATGTCGTTTCCAAATTCCCACAACTTGCGGATTTCATTTTTTAATACCCTGAAATTTTTTTCTATTTTTTCGGTATTTGCCGAACCGCCTTTTAGTTTCAGATTTTCATCAAGACGCGATTCTAAATTTGGAATTAGATATGCATTCCTGAAAGATGCATCACTATGAGCTTTTTCGTATTTGTAGAAATATTTCTCGTATTTGTTGTTTTTAAATTCCTCTACCGCTAAAGCCTCAAAAGCCCATCGTGATGCAACCATATCGCCTATCACAGGCACATGCACTCTATCTGTAAAATTAGGATTTAAATCATCAAACGAAACAATTACACCACTGAGCAAAATTTGGGGAACTAAAATAAACGGAATCAGTATGTAAATGTTAACCACAGAGTTAAGCCCCGATGAGATATTTAAACCAACTATATTAGCAAATGCGGAAGTAGAAAAAAGCACAAGCCAAAATTGCCACCACATTCCTTTGAGTACGAAAAAATAATTTCCAACTAAAACAAAGCTAAGTGTTTGAACAGCTGAGAGTAAAAAAAGGTACAAAATTTTTGAATTGATATAACTAAAACGGCTTAAATGCAAAAATTCTTCTCGTTTCAATATTTTCCTATCTCGTATAATCTCTTCAGCACTAACAATTAAGCCTAAAAATAAAGCTACAATAACGCTCATTAATAAATATGATGGAAAGTTTTTATTTTCACTAAAAGCGTAACCATCAGCATTATAAAATTTTGTAAGATATGATAATACAAAAGCAAGTAAAGGTGCTTCTAAAAAAGTGATAAGTAAATATTGCTTATTTGTGAATTTTGAAATCAAATTGCGTAAGCTAAAAATCCAAAACTGATTATCCAAATCAGGTATTTTAAAGTGATTTTTGGGTATTTTTGACTCAGCTTTTTTTATTTCAAGTTTTGCTTCAATATTTTCCTTGTATTTATTGTACCATTGTTCGGGAGAAATTTTTCGTTCGGGCAAATATTTTCCGTACTCATCTACCACACGAGCCTCAATAATATTTAGTATTTGCTCCGGATTTATGTTACCACAAGTAGGGCAAATATTTTCTTCGGGGTTTAAATGTTCGCTCATTCGTTTGAAGTACGAAATAGCGTCAATTGGGTTACCATTGTAAATAATTCTACCTCCTTTGTCTAAAATCCAAAGTTTGTCAAAAAGCTTAAATATATCTGAAGAAGGCTGATGAATATTTACAATTACCAATTTACCTTTTTGAACCTGTTCTTTCAACAAAAACATAACTGTTTCTGAATCAGAAGAAGACAAACCAGAAGTAGGTTCATCTACAAATAAAATAGAGGGTTCGCGTATAAGTTCAAGTGCAATATTTAGCCGTTTGCGCTGACCTCCACTTATGTATTTTTTTAAAGGACTCCCAATGGTTAAATGTTTAATTTCAAATAAGCCCAAATCAATTAAAATTCTGTTTATCAGACCGATAATCTTTTTTTCGGGAAAATTTCCAAAGCACAATTTAGCACTGTAATACAAATTTTCAAAAACGGTCAATTCTTCTATAAGTAAATCATCTTGAGGAACATATCCTATAATTCCTTCAATTTTTTTTGACTGAGTATGTATATTGAATCCATTAATAGTTAAAGTTCCATTTTTGGGTATAATGCTTCCATTGAGCAAATTGAACAAAGTGGACTTCCCTACTCCACTTCCGCCCATGATTCCTATTAAATTACCTGATTCTTCTGAAAAACTAAAATTCTTAATACCATTTCGGCTTCCTTTAAAATTAAACTCTAAATTCTCGCCATTAAAAACTAATCTAGTACTATTTTTTGATGACAAAAAAGAAGCTACAATGTCGCTAAAATAAATTGGAATAATATCACCACCTTTAATAATAGCACCTGGTTCCAAGAAAAAAATGCTTTCTGGCACAATACGTCGATTGTTCAATTCTAAACGCATGTGCCCTGAATATTTGAACGCAAAGCTCTTAATGCTAGCCACATAAAGAACCCAAATACTTCCAACTAATTTTGGACGATAAATTTTCCGATATTTTAGAAAACTTTCAGGTTCGTTTTTTGCAAACCAAGCACCGCCTTTTTCTTGCGAATCGTCTTCGTTATTGATTAGTAAAATATTACTTTTATTCTTTATTTTTTGTATCTCGTTGGAATATAAATGCTTTAAATTACTAAATTCTTCGTCGGAAATATTAAAAGTTTGGCTTACAGTTTCTACAAAATCAATTTCTGATTCTGTTATATGGTCGTCTTCGTCGATAAATTCGAGTAATTTTATTAGCACATGAAATTTTTCTCTTCGATTCAAACTTTTATTTACCTCGTTGCAGATTCGAAGAGTACGCACCGAACTTGAAGCTTTTACTGATACGTCGGAGGTAGGTGCAGAAGGAACAGTGCTATGAAAATCAACAACATAACTCTCAAACAATTTAACATATTCCTGATATTTTGCATACGACAAAACAGGTTTAAGAACAGAATCGACTATGCTTCTGGCTTTTTTGGATACACCATTTTCATCAACATTTGAAATGATGGCAAATAGCTGAATTATAGCTTTTAATATCGATTCACTCATAAAATTAAATTGTTACAGCAACTTTTTTCAGACTACTAAATTATGAAATATTTCGCGCAAAAAAAATAGAAAACAAATTATACATTTAAAACTGCAAAAAAAAGTTAAATTTATTCGCATTTATGTAACAAAAATTGAACACATAAAAAATAAACAATATCCTGAAAATACAAAAAATAAGCTTAATAAAAACACAGAAATGATTAAAAACAGCAAATTTATTGCCCAAAATACTAAATAAAAAGGGAGAGAAAAAAATTAAAACCCTATTAAATTTAACGTTTTTTAACCATCTCTACTATGAATTTAAACGAAAAAGTCAGTAAAATAAATATCAGAAATAGTACCGGCAACAACATTTTCAAAAGCCTGTTTTTCAGTTTTTATACCCGGAATTACTACATGGCATGCCGGGTGCGAAATACAAAATTTCAAACTCAATTGCGCCTTTGAATAATGCTTGTGCTTTTCAAAAAATGAATCATACTTTGATAAAGTTTCAAGGTAATTTTGAAGTTTTTCGGGCGAAAGATTCAGTTGCCTATGATCAGTGCTAGAAAAAAGAGTATTTTTGGAAAATTTGCCAGATAGCAAGCCAAAAAGCAAGGGTATTCGCACAATGACGCCTGTGCCATATTTCAACGCTTTGGGGAAAAGCACTTTTTCGGCTTCTCTTTCTAACAAATTGTAACGTACTTGTATTACGTCAATTAAATCAGAATGTCTATCTAAAATATGAGCTTGTTCGGTTTCTTTAAACGATTGGACGCTCCAGCCAACATGTTTAATTTTACCAGTTTTTTTTAATATTTCGAGCGCTTCCCAAGGTTCATCTTTTTCGAGTAAATCAGTAGTTGGACTGTGCAATTGCAATATATCTAAACTTTCAGTATTTAAGCGTTTTAGACTCTGTTCGGCTGCGAAAATAAGATGTTTTTTTGAATAATCGGGATTTGCAGGAGTCGAATCAAAACTCTTCTCTAAAAAAGGATAAAAATTATTTCCTGCTTTTGTTGCAATAACAGGCTTTTGTGTTGAATTTCTTTCTTTCAAAACCTCAGCAATCAAACGTTCGGAATGCCCAAAACCATAAACATCGGCGGTGTCGATGAACGAAATTCCCTTATCAAGAGCCGAATGAATTGCTTTTTTTGAAGTGCTATCGTCGGTTTTACCCCAATCTCTACCACTTATTCCCCAAGCACCAAAGCCAATAACAGAAATTTCTGGACCGTTTTTCCCTAATTTTATTGTCTGCATAACTTAAACCAATTAATTGTTTATTAAATATATAATTCACTAAAAACTACTATTTTTATAAAAAAATCTCCTTATTAAAACCCTAAATATAATTTATTTTTCTTAAAAATACTAAAAAAAGTATGTTTATAGTAAGTTTCTTATATATTTGTGAAATTAGATTTTAGTTTAATTTGATTCATTAAAATTAAAACATTTTTGCTAATAAAAAAATAAATTCTTTTAAAGCAATACTAATATAATATATTTTAAAATTAATTCATCAGTATTTTAGCAGAATAATTTCAATAAAAATACTATATTTTGATATTAAAAAAAAATGAAAATTACAAAAAAACTTTTCAGTGATAAAAATAACAACGTTTTCCTTTTTAAGTTAGAAAACAACAATGGAATCGAAATAAAAATCTCTAATTATGGAGGAATAATTACCTCATGGTTAGTGCCAGATAATAATGGAAATAAAATAGATATTGTATTAGGTTTCAATACTTTTGAAGAATATACAAGCCAAAAATACATTAACTCTTGTCCTTACTTTGGTGCAATAGTTGGACGATTTGCTAACAGAATTGCAAAAGGCAGTTTTACAATAGACGGGAAAGAATATAAATTAGCTATCAACAACGGTGAAAATCACTTGCATGGAGGAATTGAAGGGTTTGATAAGAAAATATGGGAAGCTAAAACCTTTGAAAATCTCAACGAAATATGCTTATCATTAAGCTATTTGAGTGTTGATGGGGAAGAAAATTATCCAGGAAATTTACAGGCAAAAGTTGATTATACACTTAACAATAAAAACGAATTGAGTGTAAAATATTTTTCCGAAACAGATAAAAAAACCACATTAAATTTAACCCAACATTCTTATTTCAACTTAAAAGGCGAAGGAAATGGTGATGTTTTGGAGCATATAATAAGTATAAATGCTGATAAATTCGCAGAGCCTGCTAGCAATTTAATTCCAACGGGGAAAATGCCCGATTTAAAGGGAAACAATCTCGATTTGCGCACAAAAAAAGCCATAAAAGAAAACATTAAAAAAGTTGGAGGAAATGGATACGACCACAATTATATTTTAAACAAAACAAAAAACGAGTTAAGTTTTGCGGCAAAAGTAGTAGAACCAGAAAGTAATAGAATATTAGAAGTTTATACTACCAAACCCGGAATACAATTTTATACCGGAAATTTTCTCGACGATTCGATAACCGGAAAATCGGGAAAAACTTATTTTCCTCATGCAGGATTTTGTTTAGAAACACAATTTTTTCCAGATAGCCCTAATAAGCCTGAGTTTCCATCAGCTTTTTTGGAAGTAGGTGAAAAATACGAACACGAAACAGTTTTCAAGCTTGTTTTTTAGGTATTTAAAACAACAAAAACAATTAATTCTATAAATAAGAAATTTCGTTTAATTGAGGAATTTAAAACATTGGAAATAAAAGAATTAATATCAAAATTCGCACAAAATAAAAGTTTAGAAAATTTACTAAACGATATAAATGATAAAGAACCGAAAATTTATCATTTAAACGGCTTATACGCTTCATCTGCAAGCTTTTACTTTCTGGCTTTTTTAAAAAAGAAAACCAGTACCAATTTTATTATTTTAGGCGACCGAGAAGAAGCATCGTATTTTTATAACGATTTGTTAAACATTTCGGGTAATGAGGATTTTCTTTTTTTTCCATCTTCCTTTAAGCGTTCTGTTCAATTTAACAAAATAGATAGTGCGGCAATCATTCAGCGCACCGATGTTTTTAACAAAATAGCTTCATCGAGCCGAAAAATAACCATTGTAACTTATACCGAAGCTCTTGCAGAAAAAGTAATTACTGAAAACGAACTTGCTGAAAATACACTCCAACTTGGCATTGGCGATAAATTGAGTATTGAATTTGTAAACGAAGTACTTATTGAGTACAACTTTAAGCTAGTTGATTTCGTTTTTGAGCCCGGACAATATTCAATTAGGGGAAGTATTATAGATATTTTTTCGTTTTCTAACGACAATCCGTTTAGAATTGACTTTTTTGGAAATGAAATTGAAAGTATTCGGACTTTCGATATCGTTTCACAGCTTTCAAAAGCTAAATTTGAACGAATTGCTATCATTCCGGACATTCAGAACAAAAATAAAGGAAAAGAAAGAATTAGCATTTTCAATTTCCTACCCAAAGGCTCAATTATTTGGACTAAAGATGCTAAATATACTCAAGAGAAACTAACTGCGGTTTACCAAAATATAGCTGAAAAAAAAGAAGTTTTTGATGAAAACGACGAAGAACAAACAAATATAAAATTAGAACATTTAATAGATGGTACTATTTTTAGAACAGAAATACAACAATTTAGATTAATTGAATTTGGACACGAAAAACTTTTCCACTCAAACTTCAATTATCAGTTTAATATTTCAATACAACCTGCTTTTAGTAAGAATTTTGGGCTTTTAGCAATGAATTTGCAACAACAAGAAGCTGAGTATTACAAAATTTTCATTTTCTCAGAAAGTACTAAACAAATAGAACGTTTAAATGTAGTATTGGATTCTGAGCAAATAAATGCAAAAGTTCATTTTGAACCTATCGTAAGTTCTATTCATGGTGGTTTTCTTGATAATGATTTGCGATTATGTTGCTACACCGACCATCAAATTTTTGAGCGTTATTATAAATTCAAAACCAGCGATAACTCGCTAGTTAAAGGTAAAGAAGTGCTCACATTGAGCGAGTTACAAGACTTACACCCAGGCGATTACGTTGTACATACCGACCATGGAATCGGACGCTTTGGCGGTTTGCAAACCATCGAAACCAATGGAAAGAAACAAGAAGCTATTCGATTGATTTACAAAGACAACGACATACTTCTTGTGAACATACACTCGCTGCATAGAATTTCGAAATACAAAGGAAAAGATGCAGAACCACCTCATGTTTACAAACTTGGCTCTGGCACTTGGCAAAAATTAAAAGCAAAAACTAAATCAAAAGTAAAAGATATTGCCAAAGAACTTATTGCACTTTATGCCAAACGCCGCAAGGAAAAGGGTTTTGCTTTTGCCGAAGATTCTTATTTACAGCAAGCTTTAGAAGCATCTTTTATTTATGAAGACACTCCCGACCAATTGCAGGCAAGCATAGATGTTAAAGCAGACATGGAAAAAACAGAGCCAATGGATAGGCTTGTTTGTGGCGATGTGGGTTTTGGAAAAACAGAAATAGCAATTAGAGCAGCATTTAAGGCAGTAGCTGATAATAAGCAAGTTGCAGTTCTAGTTCCAACTACAATATTAGCTTTGCAGCATTACAAAACATTTAGCAAACGATTAAAAGAATTTCCAGCTACTGTGGACTATATCAGCAGGTTACGCAGCAATAAACAAGTTAGCGAAACACTCAAAAATCTTCAAGAAGGTAAAGTTGATATTCTTATCGGAACACATAAAATACTCGGCAAAGAAGTAAAATTCAAAGACTTAGGATTGTTGATAGTTGATGAAGAGCAAAAATTTGGTGTAGCAATGAAAGAAAAGCTCAAAGAAATCAAATTAAATGTTGATACTCTTACACTTACAGCCACTCCAATTCCACGAACCTTGCAATTTTCGCTTATGGGAGCACGAGATTTATCCATCATCAAAACGCCTCCGCCAAATCGCTATCCAATTCTTACTGAATTACATACATTTGGTGAAGAAATAATAAGAGAAGCAATTAATTACGAAATAGAACGAAATGGACAAGTTTTTTTCATAAACAACAGAGTTCAAAACATTTATGAGGTTGAAGCTCTGATAAATAGGCTTTGCCCAAATGCTCGCACGGTTGTGGCTCATGGTCAAATGGAAGGAAGTAAGCTAGAAAAAATAATGCTGGATTTTGTAAATGAAGAATATGGTGTTTTAATTGCTACAACCATCATAGAATCAGGACTTGACATTCCAAATGCTAACACAATAATAATCAACAATGCCCAGAATTTTGGGTTAAGCGATTTGCACCAGTTACGCGGACGTGTAGGGCGTTCAAATAAAAAAGCATTTTGCTATTTGCTTGCACCGCCGCTTACTACGCTGAGTAGTGAAGCTCGACGTCGTTTGCAAGCCATCAATAATTTTTCGGAACTTGGAAGTGGATTCAATATTGCCTTGCAAGATTTAGATATTAGAGGAGCCGGAAATATGCTTGGTGCCGAGCAAAGTGGCTATATTGCAGACATTGGCTTTGAAACATATCACAAAATTCTTGATGAAGCGCTTCTTGAACTTAGAGAAAATGAGTTCAAAGAACTTTTTGAAAAAAATGAAAATCCTTCTGAAAATGAGAAAATATTCGCTAAAAATATTCGTTTTCTAAACGATTGCCAAATTGAAACCGATTTTGAACTATTTTTTCCAGAAACTTACATTGAAAATACGGCTGAAAGAATAAAACTCTACCGAAATTTGGATAATATTGAAAAAGAAAACCAATTACAAGACTTTGAAAAGCAACTACTTGACCGATTTGGCAAGCTTCCTCACCAAACTGAAGGATTGCTTGAAGTAGTTCGCTTACGTTGGCTTGCCATAGAACTTGGAATTGAAAAAATAGTAATAAAAAACAATAAATTTATTTGCTATTTCATTTCAAATAAAAATTCAGCTTATTATCAATCACCCGTTTTCAGTCGTGTTTTGAGTTTTGTTCAGCAAAAACATTCAATTTGTAAAATGGAAGAAAAAAATAATAAGCTAATGATTACCATTAAATATATTAAAGACATTTTTAAAGCTAAAGAATTATTAGGTAAGATATAAAAAATAAACTTGTAAATTAATAACAAACAATTACTATAATTTTATGACAATGAAAACAAAAAAACTTTTAAAGCTAACTATACTTTTTATCGCAATAACTGGATTGCTATCTTTTAGCCCTAAAAGCGAAATAAGTAAACCAAAACCTACAGCAAAATACATTTTCCTTTTCATTGGCGATGGAATGGGCATCAATCACATTATGATAACCAATGAGTATCTGAAAATGCGTGGAAAAGCACCTTTAAGCTTTACCAAATTCCCATATTTTGCACTTACTTCTACAAATTGTATTGATACAATGCGTATAACCGACTCTGCGGCTGCTGGAACTGCTATTGCCACAGGATATAAAACAAAACCTGGTGTCTTAGGAATGCTTCCTACAACGGGTGAAAAATTTATTTCCATAGCCGAAATAGCAAAACAAAATAATTTTAAAGTAGGTATTTTAAGTTCGGTTGGAATGAACCATGCAACTCCTGCAGCATTTTACGCAAAGCAAAAAAGTAGAACAATGTACAAAGAAATAGCTGAAGACATGGCACTTAGCCAGTTCGATTTCTTTGCTGGAGGTGGACTTTATGCACAAGACGAAGCAGAACTTGCTTACTTGCTAAACAACTTGAAATCTAATAATTACGAATTGATTTTCAAAGAAACTAAATTCAATAAAAACAATCATAGCAATAAAAAAATATATTATTCTGTTCATGCTGATAAAATACCTGCTTATGCAATTCCATATCGAATAGACCAAAAAGAAGAAGATGTGGTACTTGCTGATTATGTGAATTTTGGCATTAACTATTTAGAAAACCCAAACGGCTTTTTTATGATGGCTGAAGGTGGAAAAATAGATTGGTCTTCGCACGATAACGATGGGGCAACAACAATTCAAGAAGTTATTGACTTTGATTTAGCAGTACAAGAAGCATTAGAATTTTACAAAAAACACCCCGACGAAACACTTATCATCATTACTGCCGACCACGAAACCGGAGGACTTTCGCATGGCTCACGTGAAATGGCATACAAAACAGACTTCTTGAATATAGACAACCAAAAAATGTCGGAAGAAGTTTTTACCGAAGAACTTAATGAAAATTTAAATGAAACAAAACAAAAATTAGTAGCTAAAAATTTCAGCTTAATACTTAAAGAGGATTATTTTGTAAATGTAGAAAATAAAAAATTATCAAGCCAAGTAACTGACTCGCTCAACAAAAGTGCAGGAATTTGGTGGACAACAGGCGCACATACCGGAACACTAATAATGACTTACGCATTAGGTGTTGGAAGTGAGCAATTTAACGGAATTATTGATAATACCGATATTATTAAATTTATAAAAAAATCAGCTAAAATTAATGTGAAGCAATAACTTTCTTTAAAAAAAAATAAATCAATAATTTTAAAAAAAACTAATTATTGATTTATTTTTTTATAGAATAAATAATAACTTTGCTACCAAAATAACAAATTTTTAAGCACCAGTGCTTTTTTATTGGATTATTGGAGCAAATCTTTTTGTAATCAAATAAATTTTAAAGCATTTGGCAAAATGAGTATATAATTTTTTTTGTCTTAGTGTTAAAATAAAAATTAATACGTTTTTTATTCAAAAAAATAAAAGCATGGAACGTCAAAAAAATCATAACGAAAACTATACTAAGCCATATATAATAGTTGCAAA
This sequence comes from Draconibacterium orientale, assembly GCA_022729915.1. GTDB lineage: Bacteria > Bacteroidota > Bacteroidia > Bacteroidales > JAIFNL01 > JAIFNL01. Next base: position 36,246 of record DZBP01000003.1, read on the forward strand.
TTCAACTGTTTTATTTCTGCTTGCTTATGTTTTTATATATAGTTTTCCGATGATGGCAACTGAATATGTAGCAAATAAACATGGTATAAACATTCGGTTTAATAATTATGCTATCGAATATTTAACACCCAATGATTCACCGCTTTGGACTAAAAATAATATTATTAGTATTTTTGCAATAGGTCCGGCTATCACGTTCTTTATGAGTTTCCTTTTTTGGTATATTTCTTACGAACTGAGAAGCACAAAAGGCTTATTTAAGCTTTTTTTTACTTGGGCTTATATTCTTTCTTTTAATTTAACTTTTGGAGGATTAATAGCAGGAATTGCAACCCTAGATGGTTTGCTCTTTGTTTTCAATTGGTCAGGATTATCACCAGGTTTGGCTCTTATTTTGGGAATAATATCCGGTTTTGTTCTTTTTTTTATCGGCAAAGCTTCGAAAGTTTCATTTTTACGAACGGCATACAACCGCGATTGGATTTTGATGCCCAAAGCTCAAATTATTTTTAAACTTAGAGTAATATATTTGCCCTATTTTATTGGAAGTCTGCTACTTTTTGCTACTGGTTTTCCATCGTATTCGCTGTTTTACGTTTTGCAAATCGCAACTTTGATTATTTTATTTTTGCCAACTATGAGTTATTATAGTCCAGACGAAATAAGGCTTTCTAAAGTAAAAACAAAGCAATTTTTAGCAATTGGATTTATTATTTTATTGGTAATTCATTTTACAATCTTAACACTTTATGTAAAACTTTAATAATCTGACAATTAATACTAATGAATAATAATCCACACAACTATGCACGAGTCATATTTAATTTAATAGCGCCTATTTATTCTTTTTTGGATAAATATGTGCGAAAAGCCTTTCGTAAATCATTTGCAAATGTAGTTCAATTAATTGATATACAAGGGAAAAGCGTATTAGATATTGGCACTGGACCCGGTACATGGGCTGCTTTGTTCTATGAAAATGGTGCAAAAAATGTACATGGAATCGATATTGCAGAAAACATGATTTACCAAGCAAAAAAAAGGTATTCGCCTAACATAAGTTTCTCTTTATCTGATGGAAATAATTTTACAGAATTTCCTGACAATTCGTTTGATATAGTTACGACATCTCTTGTTTTGCACGGAATGAAACAAAATTATAGAGAAAAAATAGTAGATGAAATGCAACGAATTTCAAAAAAATATGTTATTATAAATGACTTTTACGGCAAAACGCCTTGGATTATTCAATTTTTGGAATTTTTAGAAAAAAGTGATTATAAACACTTTAAAAGAAATTTCGCCATCGAACTAGCCGAAAAATTTACAAACATTATGCGTATTGATGCATCAGCCGGAATTTCAGTTTATTTGGCTGAAAAAAAATAAATTTTGAAAATTTTAAAGAATAATTAATTTTACAATCTCAAAACTAGTATTTTTGAAGAAAATTTCTTTATATAAATATTTGTTTTTCAAACAATTATTTTTAATTTTATTTATAAAAAAATTGAATCTATAAAATAAAGTAGTTTAAAAGTGAACAATAAACGTTTTTTTTAACTACTTAAAGAACCAAAAATATAAACTTATAGAAACACATAAAACTTCTATAAATTTACTAAACAAATTTTTTTGACCATGAAAAAAATAGCTTTATTATTGATATTAATGGGATTGATAACCATACAATTAAGTGCTCAAAACAAAAGTAACCAGTTTTCAAAAGCAGATAAACTTTTTGAAACAGGCGACTATTTTAAAGCTATAGATATTTATAAAAAAGCATACAGCAAAACTAAGAAGAAGCCTGCAAAAGCAGAGATTTCGTTCAAAATAGCTGAATGCTACAGACTTATGAATATGACTAAAGAAGCTCCATCTTGGTACAAAAAAGCAATAACTGGTAAATATCCTGATACTCATGCAGTTTTGCATTACGCTAATCTTTTAAAAACTAATGGTGAATTAGACAAAGCGAAAGAACAATTTCAGTTATATAAGGAGCTTGTGCCCGACGACCCACGAGGCGCATTGGGCTTAGAATCAATTGAAACGATTAAAAAATGGACTGCTAATCCAAGTGCTTACATTGTTACAGAATTAAAATCATTCAATTCAAAGCAAAGCGATTTTTGTGCAGTTTACTCAAAAAGTAGTTACTCCGAAATTTATTTTACTTCCACGCGCGAAGGTTCATTAGGCAACAAAATCAATAATGCTTCAGGTGAAAAATTCAGCAGTATTTTTGTGGTTAACCAAGATAGAAAAGGCAAATGGTCAGAGCCAGTTTTGCTTGATGAAGGAATTATTAACACAAATTTTGACGAAGGAACTCCAAACTTAAATAAAAATAAAGTAGCAATGTATTTTACGCGTTGTACCAAAGAAAAAGGCGTAAATTCAGGTTGTAAAATCTATTTTTCCGAAAAAAAATCGCAAGCATGGCAAACGCCAACCGAGCTTAAACTGCTATCAGACAGTAGTATTACGGTAGGTCATCCAGCTATTTCGGAAGACGAACTTACCTTATATTTTGTTGCCGAAATGCAAGGCGGCATAGGCGGAAAAGATATTTGGAAAGTAACACGCACTCGTAAAACTGATAAATGGGGCAAACCTGAAAATTTAGGCGGACAAATAAATACAATAGGAAATGAAATGTTTCCGTATATGCGCAATGACTCAACCTTGTATTTTTCATCAGACGGATTGTTAGGAATAGGAGGTTTAGACATTTTTAAAGCCACTCTAAGCAAAGGACTTTGGCATGTAGAAAACATGAAGTCGCCTATAAATTCAGAAGCCGATGACTTTGGTATTTCATTTAAAGATGAAGCAAATGATGCCGGTTTATTTTCTTCAACACGCAACGAAAAAATGGGAGATAATATCTACACATTCTCGTTGCCTGAAATAAAAGTAGTTCTTGCCGGACTTGTAAAAGATGCAGAAACAGGTTTAACACTTGAAGGTGCAAAAGTAAGCTTAATTGGTTCTGATGGAACAGTAATGGATAGGGTTTCAGCACAAAATGGGTCGTTTAGATTCGATTTAAATACCGAAACAGATTACTTACTTACCGCTGAATTAGCCAATTACTTGAAAGGGAAAGCAGAAGAAACGACTAGTGGAATAGAGAAAACAACTACTCTAAACATAGAAATTTTGATGCCTCCAATCAAAAAAGTATTTGAATTGCCCAACATCGAATACGCTTATGCAAAGGCTGATTTAAGTCCTATTTCGATGGTTTCGCTTGATAATTTAGTTGATTTACTAAACGATAACCCAAATATTACCATTGAGTTAGGTGCAAATACCGACTTTAGAGGGACAACCGAAGGCAACGAAACACTCTCGCAAGCACGTGCTCAATCCGTTGTAGATTATTTAATTAGCAAAGGAATTTCTCAAAAAAGACTGTCTGCTAAAGGTTATGGCGAATCGCACCCCAAAACGGTAGATAAAAAAATAGCTTCTATTCATACTTTCTTGAAAGAAAATGATTTACTCGACGAAACATTTATCAACAATTTGCAAACAACCACACAAAAAGAAATTGCACATCAATTGAACAGGCGTACAGAATTTAGAATACTTTCAACAGATTATAAAGAATAATTGAAATTTCAAAAAAACAAAAAGCTAAAAAAAGATATTCTTTTCTATTTTTAGCTTTTTGTCCTTTTATAATTTACTAAAAAACAATTCAAACTCATCAGGATTTAACGAAACGCAAATTCTTGAAAATTGTTGGTATTTTTGTTTGTCTGTATGGAAAAAACTTAAATTAACAGCGCCTATATTATGCTGAAAAAGAAACTCTTGCGACTTATTAACTACAGCAAAAATACCCAAAGGCAATTTTTTCTGATAAAAGATTTCAGGCAAAAGCATTTTTTCATGTAAAAATTTTATATTCTTATTTATTCCATGTTTTGTTATTTCTAAAAAGTCATTTACAGCTTTTTTTCCATCATCAGAACTGAGTAATTCAAAAATAAGCCGCTGAGCAAAGGCATTTACTCCATTTGTAGCATATAAAAGTTGAATTCGAAACTCTTGATTGAATTCTTTATTCGTTGAATGTAAAAAACCAATTCGTTGTCCACTCAATCCCAAACATTTACTAAAACTTTCGAGAAGAATTACGTTCTCAAAATCGAGCATTTGTTTGTAAAAAGCTAAATCTGAATTAAAAACTCTCCGATATGGGCTGTCGACAATTATAGTAACTCCATTTTTATTTAACGCTTCAACTACTTGAAATATAACACTATCTGATTCTGAATTGCCTAAAGGATTGCTTGGCTCACAAATAACAACTGCTTTGTTTTGAAATTTGTCTGCATTTTGAAGTAAATAATCAAAATTGGAATAAGTAGAAAAAGTTTTTTTGTTTATTTTCAAGATGTTAGCATAAGCTCCCCAAAAAAACTCTGGTAATAAAACTTCACTTGCATTTAAAATAGAAAAAGCCAAATTGAGAGACAAAACACTACCAATAGTAATAAAAATATTTTTATTGTCGGCTTCATTTTCAAAATAAAACTGGTTAATTGCTTTTCTTAAATACGAATGCCCCTCACTTGGTGGATAATTTTGAATTTCAGTAGAATTGAAATCAATTCGTTTTATAACCTGCGATAAATCAATTGTAGTTACTGCATTAATTCCTCTGTGAGCAGCCAAAACTTTAGTATTTGTATCAATTGACTTTTGTTTCAATCTTATTCCAATATCTACTATTGAAGAAAAACGGGCACCACTTTTAATTATTTCCATAATAAATTTATATTTCTTAAGAATAATACAATGAGAAATCTAAACACCAAACAATTGATTTGTAAATATTTAGAACCTCTAAAGTAGAAAGCCTAAAAACTACAAATCATAAGATGCTACAAATGAATGAAATTATTCACCCCTTTTTATAGTAGCAACAGCAAGTTTAACTATAAAATTTAAAACAAAATAAAAAAAACACTTATTTTTTTTTTGCAAAGAAGAAAAAGAAATTTTAAACTTGCAAAAGTTCAAAAAACAACTAACTCAAAAAATTTCAAAAAAAAATAAAAAAAATAAAAAAGCATTAATGAAACTAAATAATTAAACAACAATACTTTACATAATATTCCAACAAATAACTTTAAAAAAAATATTTTCAAATAAAGATAAAAATTTGTAGAAGAATTTTTTTTTTTTGTAAATTTGGGCTTTGAATTTGAAACAAAAAATATGCATATAAAAACAATCATTTTATAAAAAAAACAACACATTTTTAATTGATTATCAGTTATTAAGAAAAAAAAATACAATTTAAATTTTGAAAATTAAGATTTAATATTTATTTTTATAACATTAAAATTTTGTTAAATCAAAAAATAAGTGTACTTTCATCATAATTTTAAGAAACTCAAGTTATATATTTTTATATATAAATGGCAAAAAAATATAAATACTATTCCGATATTAAGAGCTCATTTTGGGTGTCGAGCTATGTAAAACGCCAGACTTTACTTGGCTTTACATTAGGTTTAATATTTCCATTAATATCGTGGACATTGGAAGTTTTAACTAAAAATTATGACTTATCACTAAAAAGTATCTTTCTATTTCATATTGAAAACCAACAAAATTTTTTAATTGACTTAATTCCGTTTGTAATAGCAGGTATCGTATATATGCTGTCAGTATCGTCGGAGAGAGTTAATAAAGAATTGAAATTTGAAGTAGAGGAATTAAATGGCAAGATTCAGAAAAATGCAAATTTTGCTAATTTAATAGGTAAAAAAGATTTTTCGCGAAAGTTTGACGAAATTGACGAAGACGATGAGTTAGGCAAAGCGCTCTTGCGAATGAAAAATAACCTTGAGCTTACCGAAAACAAAGAAAACGAGCAAAACTGGATTGCAAAAGGAAAAGAGCATATCTCTAATATATTGCGTTTGCACAATAATATTGACACACTCGCATACGAAACTACTGTAAATCTGATAGATTACACAAAAGCGGTGCAGGGTGCATTTTATATATATGACGATGATACCGACAGAATTATAAATATTGCAACTTATGCATACAATCGAAAAAAATACATAAGCCAAGAATTTAGAATAGGTCAAGGTCTTATAGGTCAGTGTGCCTATGAAATGGATTTTATTTACAGAAAAGAAATACCTAAAAACTATGTAACTATTACTTCGGGTATTTTGGGAGATAAAAAACCACAAACTATATTAATTGTACCTTTAATTAGCAATGAAAAACTACAAGGTATCGTTGAATTTGCTTCGCTTGAGGAAGATATTCCAGAGTTAACAATTAAGTTTGTTAGGGAATTAGCTACTATCATAGCTCAAACGGTTTTTAACTTAAAAGTAAATGCAAAAACCGAAAAGCTTTTGAAAGAAGCGAGAATAATGACCGAAGAATTAAAAGAAAACGAAGAAGAATTGAGGCAAAATGCAGAAGAAATGCGTGCAACTCAAGAAGAGCTTCAAAAAACAAATATTAATCTTGAAAAGCAAATAAAAGAAGTAGAAAACTCACAAAAACGTTTGCATTCATTGTTAGAAAATGCTTCAGAAGTAATTTCTATTTATGATGAAAATGGGCTAGTAAAATACGAAAGTCCTTCGGTAAAAAACATTTTGGGTTATGCACCCGAAGAAATTATTGGGAAAAGTGCTTTTGAAACAGTTCATACTTCTGAAAACAATATCACAAAACGTATATTCTTTGAGCTTTTGGAAAATCCGGAAGCTCCTCGAACATTTGAGTATCAATACACAAAAAACGACGAAGAAACTCTTTGGCTTGAATCAACTGGGCGTAACTTTTTGAACAACTCGGCTATTGCTGGTATTATTTTCAATACTCGCGATATTACGGTTCGGAAAATAGCTGAAAAAGCTCAGCGTATGAGCGGTCAAATGCAAGCACTTTCGGAAAATAGTATTGACATGATTATTCGTATTAATCTTGAAGGACGTTTTTTCTATGTGAACCCGCAAGTAGAAGAATATACTGGGGTGAAAAAATCCAATTTAATAAGACGTACTTTAGAAGAAGTAGGCATAGAAGCAACAATATCGAGGGTTTTTAAAACAACAATTGAAAAAATAGCCTTTAAACCAGAAAAACTAGAAACCGAATTTGAATTTGAATCAAATTTAGGACATAGGTTTATGCAACTTAACGCAATACCGGAATTTAGCGAAGATGGCGATTTAGAAACAGTATTGCTTGTTGCACATGATATTACGGAGCAAAAGAAAATAGAAGCCGAGATTATTGATAAAAATAAAAAAATAAACGACAGTATAAATTATGCGCAACGAATTCAAAAAGCAATATTGCCAGACAATAAGCTTATACATGAATATTTGCCAAATTCATTTATACTTTACAAACCAAGAGATGTAGTAAGTGGCGATTTTCCATGGTTCTTTAAAAAAGGCGATGATATTTATATAGCCGCAGTAGATTGTACTGGACATGGAGTACCGGGAGCGTTATTATCTTTTATTGGCTATTTCTTGCTCAACAATATTGTAGATCACGACAGAGAATTTACAGCCGGAGAGGTTTTAGACAAATTGCACGAAGAAGTTCGCACAACATTGAAGCAAGACCAAGAGGGAGCAAATGCACGAGATGGTATGGATATTGCGCTGTGTAAAATAAATAGAACACGCAATGAGCTACAATATTCAGGAGCGCATCGCCCACTGTATCTGTTAAGAGAAGGTGAATTAATTCAATATAGAGGAAGCCCCAAAGCAATAGGAGGTATTCCAAACAACAAAAAAGATGAAAAACCATTTATAAATCATGTTATAAAATATCAAAAATCGGATAAAATATTCTTTTTTTCAGATGGCTTGCCCGACCAAATAGGCGGCGACAAAGGAAGAAAATACCAAGTAGTAAGAATACGCGATGAGATATTGAGCAATTTAGAATTTTCTATGCCACAGTATATGAAGCATTTTTCTAAAGATTTCAGGAAATGGCAAGGAAATTACAAACAAATTGACGATGTTTTAATGATTGGAGTTGAATTTTAAAAAAAATATTTATATCTTTGGAATAGATTTTAAGAAAAAAATTGGTAAATTCAATTTTATTTAAGAAATTTGAAAATTATTTTAATAAGCACATTATGATTTTACTCATAACCCAAAAACTAAATTATGGCAGAGATTGTTAATAGGCACAACTTCCTTGATTTTGTATATGATTTTTATCTAAAGATGAAATCGAAGGACGTAAATTTAGTTTACGAAGGGGAAATAACTCATCAAATAACTAAAGCATTTACGTCGCTTACAGAGTCAAAAATGCTTCGAGAGGAAGAACCCAACACTGTACAAAAAAAGGTTTTCCATGTAATGGTAGAATGCTTGCAAAATATAAGCAAACATGCCAGCCAACCAGAAACTGCCACCGATGAAAAAGAAGGCAAAGGCATTTTCATGATTAGTAAAGGAGAATCGGAATATTTGGTAACAACAGGCAATACAATTCCTACGGAGAAAATTGATGGATTGCGTTATATGCTTGAAAATATCAACAATTTAGACAAAGAAGGTTTGAAAAAACTTTACAAGCAGCAAATACGGGAAGGCAGACTTTCCGAAAAAGGCGGTGCTGGTCTAGGTTTTATAGATATTGCAAAGAAAACAGGACGCCCATTAGAGTATCATTTCCTTACAGTAGACAAAGATGAATCATTTTTTGTATTAACATCAAGTATTTCACGAAAATAAAAAACAAACATAATTATGCAAGTAATAAAAATAAAAGGCTCAGACGATACGCCCACTATAATACTAGATGCTGAAAATAATATAATGGAAATATCTGGAAGGTCTTTGCCTGAAGATGTGGCTTCATTCTACGAACCTGTTTTAGAATGGCTTGATGAATATGCCCAGAGTCCGAATGAAAAGACAATACTGGATTTTAAACTTGTGTATTTTAATACTGCTTCATCAAAATTGTTGCTCGATATACTACTTAAACTCGAAGACTTATCTGACGAAGGTAATGAGGTATTGGTAAGATGGCATTATCCTGATGACGACGAAGATATGGAAGAAGCAGGTGAAGAATACGCAGACATTGTAGATGTTCCGTTTGAACAAATCAGCTATAGTTTAGATTAGATTGTTGTTGTTGTTTTGAAAAACAATAATTGAAAGATACATTATTTAAAATAGACTATAAGCCACTGCTTAATTAATAGTGATTATCAACAATTCAGGCATCAGCCAGTTTTAAATTAACTCCTTTATCTGAAACATAAAAAATGAGTGAAGAGATACTAAAAGCCTTGATGCAATTATTTGCTATAATTGTAAAACAAGATGAAGGAGTTGAACAAAATGAAATTAAGTATGTCAAGACATTCTTAACCCAGCAATTAGGGGACGAGGCTGTTTCGGAATACTTATACCTGTTTTACGAAAAAGCTGGCTTAGATACTGAGGGTAAACTATTAGAAACAGAATCGGAAGAAGATAGAAAACCTAAGCGTACTTCGGTAAAAGACTCGGTGCGTATTTTGGGTTTGTGCAAAAAAATAAATAAAAATCTTAACCAAAAACAAAAAGTTGTCGTATTAACTCGCTTATTTGAGTTAATCAATACCGAACGGAAATTTTCGGAACAACGCATGGCTATTATCAACACAGTAGCCGAAGTATTTAATATTACAAAAGAAGAATTTATAAGTATCGAAACTTTTGTAATTGAAAACGAAGCAAGCAAGGTAGATTTTACAAATATTTTAATAGTAAGTCAAGAAAACATTGAAAGTGAGCACTGTAAAAAAGTTCATACAGAATCTCTCAACGGAAATATTTTCATTTTGCATATAAAAGCAGTTGAACTATTTTTCCTAAAATACACTGGAACCGAAGCTGTAAACTTAAATGGACAAATAATAAATAACAAAAGCATTTACTTATTTGCCAACGGTAGTACTATTAGAATACCAAAAGGTAAACCTATTTATTATAGCGACATAGTTGCAAAGTTTTTGTCCGATTCCATTATTGCAAAACTTTCATTCTCTGTAGAAAATATTTCGTTCCAATTTCCTAATGGAGACTTGGGTTTAAGAAGTATTTCTTTTTCTGAAACGCATGGAAAACTCATTGGAATAATGGGTGCAAGCGGCGCAGGAAAAACTACAATGCTCAACTCTTTGTCTGGCATTTCTACCCCAACATCGGGAAGAGTTTTGATAAACGGGATAGATCTTCACCACAACAAAGAAGAAATTGAAGGCTTAATAGGTTACATTCCTCAAGATGACCTTTTGATTGAAGAGCTTACTGTTTTTGAAAATTTGTACTTCAATGCCAAGCAATGCTTCAACAAAAAGCCAGAAGCCGAAATAATTCAACTTGTAAATACGGTTTTGAAAAATTTAGGTCTTTTTGAAAGAAAAGATTTAAAAGTAGGTTCGCCACTGAATAAATTAATAAGCGGTGGGCAGCGTAAACGCTTAAATATTGCACTTGAGCTTATAAGAGAACCCGCCATTTTGTTTGTAGATGAACCCACATCGGGTTTGTCGTCGCGCGATTCGGAGAATGTTATGGACTTACTTAGGGAGCTAACCCTCAAAGGTAAGTTGATTTTTGTGGTTATCCACCAGCCTTCTTCTGAAATTTATAAGATGTTCGACAAGATGATGATTCTTGATACGGGCGGCTATATGGTTTACTACGGAAATCCGGTAGAAGCCATTTTGTACTTCAAAGAAATTGATAACCAAATAAATAACGTATCGGGCGAGTGCCCTGTTTGTGGTAACGTAAATCCTGAGTCTATTTTTGATATCGTAGAAGCTAAGGTAGTAGATGAGTTTGGTAATTACACTGATAACCGCAAAGTTAGCCCAAAACACTGGGAAGACCATTTCCATGAAAAAATAAAACTAGAACCCGTAGAAATTATTAAAGACAAGCCGGTAAGTACCTTGGATATTCCAACGTGGTTTAAGCAGCTCAAAATATATTTGAAACGTGATTGGTTGTCGAAAATAAGCAACAAACAGTACATTGCTATCAATTTGATAGAATCGCCACTGCTTGGATTTATCCTTTCGTACATTATTCGGTACATTGCCGACCCCAATTCGGTGGTTTATGTGTTTAGAGAAAACGTAAATATACCTCCGTATATTTTTATGAGTGTGGTAGTTGCACTTTTTATAGGATTAACAGTAAGTGCAGAAGAAATTTTTAAGGATAGAAAAATATTGAAACGAGAAGCGTTTCTAAATTTAAGTCGTTCGAGTTATTTAATCTCGAAGGTGATTATACTTTTTGGGCTTTCGGCAATACAATCGTTGTTGTTTGTGTTGGTAGGAAATACAATACTTGGCATAGAGGAAATGTATTTTGAATACTGGTTGATTTTGTTTTCTATTTCGGCAGGAGCCAATATGATGGGCTTGAACATTTCATCAACATTTAACTCAGCTATAACGATTTATATTTTAATTCCGCTGTTGATAATTCCTCAATTAGCTTTGGGTGGAGCTATGTTTAGTTTTGAAAAACTGAACAAAACCATTAGCAGCATCGAAAAGGTGCCTATTGTAGCAGAAGTAATGACTGCGCGCTGGGGTTATGAAGCTTTGATGGTGAAACAATACAAAGACAATAAATTTGAAACACTTTTTTATGATATTGAGAAAAAAATAAGTATAGCCGATTTTAAATTGGCACATTATATCCCTTATTTAGAGACAATCTTAGACGAAGTAATTCGAGATTTGGATTCAACAAACGATTCGACACGCCAAGTAGTGAGTAGAAAACTCAACTTGCTACAAAAAGAATTTACGCGCGAAGCAAAAAAGATAAATACCCTTGAGCTGCAATATATAGAGAAGAAAAGCGACCGTGTGGAATTGAAATTCAAATACATAGACAAACTAACAATGGAAAATGTTTCGGATACCGTTTTGGAAGAAGCACGTACCTACATAAAAAAAGAATTGGATTCGTATTATAATTTCTTCTACAAAGAAGGCTCTGAGAAAAAAGAAAGAATAATAGACTATTTGAAAGAAAACAAACCAGGATATTATGATAGCAGAAGAAAAAAATATCACAACGAATCGCTTCAAGAAATAGTAAAAAAGATTTATGAGAAAAATCCGATTATAGAATACGATGGAAAACTAATCCAACAAATAGATCCTATTTACTTAGACCCTGAACCAAACCATTTGTTTGATTTCAGAACCCAATTTTTTGCTCCAAGAAAACATTTTATTGGAAAATATTACGATACTTTCTGGTTCAATACAATACTCATTTGGATAATAACGTTAGTATTCTATGTTACTCTTTACTTTAACTTATTGAAAAAAACCTTAGATAAAATAGAAGGAATTAAAATACAAGAGAAACTAAAAAAATATAATTTCTTAAAGAAAATAAAAATACGAAGGTTGAAAACGGAGAAAACAAAAAAAGTAAAGCCAGAAATTAAGAAATTAGATTTAGATTAAATATCTAAAAATCAAATAATAATACAATTTATATAGAATAATTTTAAAAAAAATTATTTATTGCTTTTGATATGTCTTTTTTTATATTAATTTTGTTACTTATTTTAATGAATTTAGGAAAAAATGAATCATTAAAAAAACATAAAATAAAATAAGAATAGATGACAACATAAAAAGAACATACCTTAATACAAATTAAGTTAAATATGATTAAAGATTTATTTAAAGTGCCAATATATGTTGTACTGATAGTATCAACAATATTATTTGTTTTCGTAGCTTCATGTACTGACCCCGAAGACAAAGCTGTGAAAGAAGATTTAGAAAATATGAGCAACGAAGACGGTTCTGTTATAGACTCAGAAGGTAATATGGGAGAAATAATAGGAAACTTATCGTCGCCAGTAGAAATGGCTGCCTTAATAAAAGATAATGGCGTGCCTTTCTCGTTAAAATATTTATCCAATCCGGATAATATAGACCAATACAGCACAAAATTTGATCAAGCCTTGGGCTTGGGTATTTTGGGTGCTGACTTAGGCTATTTGAATATTTACGACCGAACAACTTATGTACTAAGGTATATTTCAGCCATCAGTAAATTATCGGAAGAACTGAGTGTAAGTCAGTTTTTTGACTTTGAAACACTCAAACGTTTGGCAACAAATAATGAAAACTTAGACTCTCTGATTTACATTTCGACCTCGAGTTTTAACCGTATGGATACCTACTTGAGAGAAATGAATAGAGCAGACCAAAGTATATTGATAGTAACGGGAGTTTGGTTAGAAGCAATGTATCAAACCACTCAAGTAGTGAAACAAAAACCCAATGAAAAATTAACTGAAAGAATAGGCGAACAAAAACTAATTCTTTCGGAAATAATCAATACAATAAAAAGATACCAATCGAAGAAGGCATTTAAAGAATTACTTGATGATTTGACGGAAATAAATTCAATATACGAAAAAGTTAAAATCGAATATCAAGTAGGTGAACCTGAAACAGTTGAAATTGACGGAAGATTGATAATACAACAAAATGAAACAAGTATTGTAAACATCACTCAAGATCAACTAAACCAGATAATCTCAATTATCGAAAGAATAAGAAATAAAAGAATACAATTAAATAATTAGGAAAATATGAAGAAATTACTCATTCCTTTTATCTTTTTGCTAGTATTGACAACGTTTAGCATAGATTCAAAAGCACAATGTAACGACCAGCTTGTAAACGATTGCGCGTTGAATGTGGGCGACAATGCTACCTATATCAAAGATTTTAAAGCAAAGCTAAAAGGCGCTCGCAAGGGAAGTGCACCTATTGCTACCTTTTCTATTGTTCTAAACAAAGGAACACACTATCGGTTTACCGTTTGTAATGCTTTGGAATATGAAGGCGAAGCTGTTCTTCAACTCTATGATGCAAACAACACTATGATAGGTAGTACTTTTGACTTAGCAAAAGGAAAAGATTACAAAGCTTTTGACTTTATGGCAAGAAAAACGGCAACGTATAAGGTGTATATCTCGTTCAAAGGGGGCTTAGAGGGTTGCGCTGTAGGTATTGTGTCGATGGTGCGTTAAAAAAAAAAAACGACTTAAAGTGTATGATAAGAAAAGGTCTATTAATACTATTTGCTTTAATTACCGGGTTTAGCTCTATTTGGGCTAGCGATTATGGCGATACCATTCGGTATAAAAACAATGTGGTTAAAGAGATTTGTCATTTCTCGCACGGGCTTGTTGTGGGCGAACGTAAACAGTTTGACAAAAAAGGGGAATTAATAGAAACTCATCATTTCAAAGGAAACATAGGTGAGATTAGGTCTTATTATAATGATAGTTTAGTAGCTTCGGTTATTAGCAAAGTTACGCAGTCGATAGTAGATGGTAATTATACTTTGACTATTGATGCAGGTACAGAAATTTATGGTTTTTATAAGGGTACCCGAAATAAAAAATACAGTATTACGGTAGACAAAACTTTTTCTATTGATTATAAGGAGTCATACGAACATTACAATATCTTTTTTGACGATGTCATTTTGCTCTATAAGCGTAGAGATATGAAGGGGCTGGAAGGCAGCATGATTACTTACTATGCAACCGATGGGGTTAAAATTATTTCGACCTTGAAAATTGGCGGCGGAGATAATGGTAATTACTATCAGCTTATAAACCCTGAAAACAAAACGGTTTTGGCGCACGGATACATTAAAAAAATTAGAAGTAGCGATTATTATGTAGGTAAATGGGAGTTTAACTACAGCGATGGTATTTTGGAGAAAATAGAGCATTTTTATGATGGTGAAAATTCGGTTAAACATATTAAATACGGTACTCGAATAGATACTGCTATTTATTATTACCAAGTGAGCGGTAAAGTGAAAGCCATTGTGGTGTATCCGAGACCTGAAGATTTTAACCACCGAACGGATACTCTTATTACTTACTACATTGACCAGCAGGTGAGAACCCGATACGATGAAAAGAAAAAGGCTTCGATTTTAAAAACCGGACTTAGACAAGATGAACTTTTTGAGTACTCTGGCTTGTATGAGGAATTTTGGGCAAACGGCGAACTGAAAATGAGAGGCTTTTTGTGTAAACCTCCAAGAGAACAAATTAATACCGAAGATATTCTAAACGAACATTTAAAATGCGTGGATCAACCAACTCAAAATTCGGTGCTTTTTCAGAACGAAAAATTGGTGAAGCAAATAAGTATGTGGTATTACTTTAGTGAAAAAGGTGATTTGATAGATATGAAGGAATATAGACTTTGCGGGCAGCTTAGAGAAAAGAATCAGCCTAGTAAAAAGGATATAGAGAAGGAAAATACGAAATACAAATTGCAAAAAAAGAGTTATGAATTTCAATATTTGATTAAAGATAATGAATAAGCAACAAGCACAAAAGCTGAAACTTACTGCGCTTTAGTGTAGTTTGCAATTGCAGGAATAAAAAGAGAACCAAAGGAAACTTTGGTTCTTTTTTTTTGCTGTAAACGATTTCCGACTTGTGTGATATACTAATTTGAAAATTTGAAAATGGGTTAATTTGAAAATGGATTAATTTGAAAATGGGTTAATTTGAAAATGGGTTAATTTGAAAATGGGTTAATT
>DZBP01000057.1 GCA_022729915.1 Draconibacterium orientale
CTTGACAATTATGTGTACTCTTTCCCTAATGTAAATGGCGAAATAACCGGAGGACGTTCAGAGATTTCAGGTAATTTTACCATCAACGAAGCGCAAGACTTAGCAAACGTTTTGAAATCAGGTAAACTTGATGCTCCTGCTAAAATTATTGAAGAAGAAATTGTAGGTCCAACATTAGGTAAAGAAGCCATTAACAACGGTTTGATGTCGTTTGTTATTGCATTTTTCATGGTGTTGCTTTATATGGGATTGTTCTACAGAAAAGCTGGTTTGATTGCAAATATTGCTCTTTTAGCGAACTTATTCTTTATTTTCGGTGTATTGGCTTCATTAGGAGCTGTACTTACTTTGCCTGGTATTGCCGGTATTGTGCTTACTATGGGTATGGCAGTAGATGCAAACGTACTTATCTTTGAGCGTGTAAGAGAAGAATTAAGTTTAGGAAAAGGTCTTCGCTTAGCAATAAACGATGGTTTCAAAAATGCTTACTCTGCTATTATTGACGGTAACGTTACTACATTATTAACAGGTATTGTACTTTATGTTTTCGGACACGGACCTATCAAAGGGTTTGCTACTACTTTGATTATTGGTATTTTAACTTCTTTGTTTAGTGCCATTTTCATTACCCGAATTATCTTCGTAACATTACTTGAAAAAGAAAAGCCAATTAGTTTTTCGGCTAAATTTTCAGAAAAAATATTCAATAACTTCAATTTCGATTTCTTAGGAAACCGTAAAATTGCTTACTTCATTTCAGGAACTTTCATTCTTTTGAGTATTGTTTCATTATCGATAAGAGGTTTAAATCAAGGTGTTGATTTCAAAGGAGGTAGAACTTATGTAGTTCGCTTTACCGAGCAAGTTACTACACAAGAAGTAGCAACTGCACTTTCAAAAACCCTATCGAGTGCACCCGAAGTAAAAACTTTTGGTGAAGAAGGTATGAAAATTACTACCGCTTATTTGATAGATAAAGAAGGCGAAAACGTTGATAACGAAGTAGAACAAGCTATTTATGAAGGATTAAAACCAATTATTGGCAAAAATGTTACTTTCGAGCAATTTGGAACAGATTACAAAATGTCTTCGCAAAAAGTAGGACCTTCGGTTGCAGACGATATTAGAATTGCTGCTGTTTATGCGCTTATTTTTTCGCTTATCATTATATTTGTTTACATCTTTATTCGTTTCAGTAACTGGCAGTTTGCATTGGGCGGTATTGCTGCTCTTGCTCACGATGCCATGATAGTAATTGGAATATTCTCAATGTTTTATGGTATATTGCCATTTAACTTAGAAATCGACCAAGCTTTCATTGCTGCAATATTAACTGTAATGGGATATTCCATCAACGATACTGTGATTGTGTTTGATAGAATACGCGAATATGTGAATATTGGAAAACGTGGAACTGTAAAAGAAGTTTATAATTCAGCTATGAATGCTACTTTAAGCCGTACTATCAACACTTCGGGAACTACACTTGTGGTTTTGATTGCTATTTTTATATTTGGTGGCGAGGTAATTAGAGGATTTATTTTTGCAATGCTTGTGGGTATTGCAGTAGGTACATACTCTTCTATATTCGTAGCAACTCCAATTACTTTCGATGCTATGCGCAAGCAAAACGAATTGAAAGACCAAGAGCAAGCTGAATTAAAGAAAAAGAAAAAAGGTTTGTAGTTTGTTGAATTACAAGGTTTTAGATTTGATTCTTAGGCTTTGTACTTATTCAAAAACTTATAGTATATAAAAAAATCCAAAATGGAGAGCTTAAATAAAATGAGCTTTCTTTTTTGGATTTTTTGTTTTGTAACTAAAAAATAGTTATATTTGTAGTAAACGATTTTTTAAAAGTTTCAAAAAAAAAATGTGAAAATAAACTTGTTTTGAAATCCAAACAAAAATAAAGTGCATGGAACAAATTAGTTTTACCGGAGGAGCAAGAATAGGAATGGCAAATGCTACAATTCCGTTTGCTAGTTTAAAAGTTTCAAAAAATAGGCTTAATCTTGATGTATCAGTAATTGGAAATTTTGTTTTCAGACCCGAAGATATAATTTCCATCGAAGCGTACACGTTGATTCCTCTTCTGGGTCAGGGAATTAGGATTAATCACAAAGTGCCTGAATATAAGAAGAAAATAATTTTCTGGACTATGAATAATCCGAAAGAAATTATTAAGCAAATACAAAAAATAGGTTTTTTAGACAATCATGCATCAACTGATTTTTCGCAAGATTCTGAGCGTATTATTCAAAAACAGCAACAAGGTGGCTTTTCAATTAAAAAATCGTTTGCTATTGGGCTTTTTATCCTTTGGGATTTATTATTTTTATTTGATGTTTTTAATTTTATAAGTGGTGGTTTTCTTGGAATACGGTTTGGTTATGGAATTACACTCGGCATAGGCATTGTTTTTTTGTCGTCTTTATTAACGATTATTTCACCTGATTTCCGAAAAATAGTACTCAAAGAAGGCAGAGAATTAGAAGATATTAGGCAAGCTTTAAATTTTATTTTGTTTATAAGCGGTTTTATGTTGGTAGTGTTCGTATTTGTTTTTTTATTTAGTTTTGTTGGTTAAATTTTAAGGCAAAGCGAAACTATTTTCTAAGAGAAATTAATTTCTAAAATTCAGATTATAAGTAATTTGATTGGATTTTTTAGCACAAACAAGCTATTAAATAAAAAATAATGTTTTAAAATATGAAAAAATAATTTAGAGAAGTAATTTTTTTTCATACTTTAGTATTTTAAATTTCACAAAAAAAATGCTTTCTTTTTGCATTTAGATTTAAAACAAAGCAATTGAAAATTCAAAGAACAACTGAAAAACAAGCAATTATGGAAATAAAAAACAACAATATAAACAAAGACTTAGAGCAATCGGGTGTAGTTGATAGCACTAACGAAAAAAAGCCCTCAAAAAAAGACAATTCTACTCAACAAACTGCTGAAAATAAAGAGTATGATTCAGTTTTGAAAAGTAGTTTGTGCGATGAGTTTTTTAATAAATTTGAAAATTACAAAGAGCAATCGATTCAAACGCAAAGGTTTAAATATACTCATGTTCAGGCACTTATTAAGCGACTTTCAAAAATTACCGATTTTAAAATTAAAAATTTAGGCAAATCGGTTGAAGGTCGCAATATTAGTCAAATAAAAATCGGAAAAGGAAAAGTAAAAGTACTGCTTTGGTCTCAAATGCATGGTGATGAACCTACCGGAACGGCAGCAATTTTTGATGTTTTGAATTTTTTTCAAAAAGAAGACGAATATTCAGAATTGAAAAAGCAGCTTTTGAGCAATCTGTCAATTTACTTTGTACCGATGGTAAATCCCGATGGAGCTGAGGTATTTAGCCGCCGAAATGCACTAGATATAGATTTGAACCGCGATGCAATAACTCAAACGGCTCCCGAATCAAAAATTTTGACAAAAGTAAGAGCTGACCTTTTACCCGATTTTGGATTCAATTTACATGACCACAATCAACATTATAGAGTAGATGGAACAAGCAATTCGGCAATTATTTCGCTTTTGGCGCCTGCATTTGACGAAGCTCAAAATGTGAATCCGATAAGAACCAATTCTATAAAACTTGTAGTGGGCTTGAACAATTTACTGGAGAAATATATTCCCGGACACATAGCGCGTTTTCGCTCTACTTTTGATGCGCGTTGCTATGGAGACCAATTTCAAAAAGCCGGAACTAGCACCGTTTTGATTGAAGCAGGAAATATTCTTGACGACCACGAAAAACAATTGGTTCGCAAATTTTATTTTTTACTCATTTTGTGCAGTTTAATTAGCATTGCCGAAGGAAGTTACGAACAAGAAGATGAAAAGAAATACGATAAAATTCCGTTTGTTAAGCAAGATTATTTTGACTTAATTATCAGAAATGCTCAAATAAAAGGCGAAAATAAACTTTTTAATGTTGATATAGGAATTGACCGCGACGAAGTTACAATTATAGATGGCAAAAACGACAAATGCTACATCAAAAGTAACATTAGAGATTTAGGCGATTTGGCTACTTATGGTGCTTACGAAGAGTTTGATGCTACAGGCTACGAAGTGGAAGCCGGAAGAATTTTTCCTCAAGTTTTAAATTCAATTCGTTCGTTGAAGAAATTGAATTTTGAAACGTTTGTGGATCTTTTGAAAATGGGATATACTACTTTAAAACTAAAAAAACTACCTTATGGTGCCGATTTTAGTCGATTACCTATTAATTTAGTATCTGTAAATAAGGAAATTAACAATACTGTAAAATTAAATAACAAAGCTAATTTCATTCTCAAAAAACATGGTTTGATTGTGGCAGTAATTGTAAATGGATTTTTTTATGCCCTTGAAGAATAAATGAGTGCAATGTTTTGTACAAAGTAAAAAGTATTTAGGCAAAAAGTGAAGTAAAAGTCTTTCACATTTTTTGTTATAAATACTTTTTGCTAAATTCTTTTGTTGTCAAGTAGTGAGCCAAATTAAATTGTATATTTCATTTTGCCAAGTGCTCAAAATCTATTTGATTACAAAATGGCTTGCTCAAATTAAAATAGCACGGGTGCTTAAATTTCAACCGGCTGATATTTTGGTAGTTCAATTTTAAAACAAGTTGCAATATTCGGTTCCGATTCTACACTTATTTTTCCACCGTGCTTTTCAATTATTTTTTTTACAATATAAAGTCCAAGTCCTTTATTTTCGGCATTTTTGCTGTACGAAACAAAAGGTTTAAAAATATTTTCGTATTCTGTCTTTTCTATTCCTATGCCAGTATCAATAAATTTTATTGTTATAAAATCTTGATTATTAATTATTTGTATTGTAATTTTACCCAAAAGAGAAATAGCATTGATTGAGTTTTCGAGCAAATTAGACCAAACTGAAATCATTTCTTCTTTGTTGCAAAAAACATCGTCAATCTCTTCAAATTTTTTGACAACTTCTATCTGTTTTGAAGATAATTTCTTATCGTGCAGTAAAATTACTTCATGTATTTGATTAGATAGACTAAAATAATCTCTATTTTGCGTAAGTTTACTATTTCTATGCTCTGTAGTATAGTTTGCAGATTGATGTTTTTGCGTTTCATATTTTTGTAGCAACCTTTTGATTTGCTCTTGTTTAAAATTTAATTCGATGTTTTGATCAGAAATTTTTTTGTTTTTAAGTGTTAGTTCGTAATTTCGGTCATTAATAAGTTTGTTTTTTTCTTCTAACAGAATATTTGCTTTTTTTCTCATCGCATTGCGCTTTGTGATGAGCAAAATAAAAATACTTAGGAATACTATCAACGAGATGCCTGCAATAATTTGCAGTTTAAGTAATTTTTTTTCAGCTTCTTTGATATTAATATCTTGAATTAGGTATTTTTTTTCAGAATCCGTTCTTTCTTTTTCAAAGCTGTACGTATTTTCCCAGACATTTTCATTGAAAATTTCATCGCGCAGTGAGTTGTGTTTTTTAAGCATTATATAGGCATTTTTGTATTCTTCTAGCTTAAAATAATACTCGGCTGCATCTATGTAAGGTTTTATTTTATAAGTATTTATCACCGAACGACTATCTATATCCAGACTTTTGAGCAACACGGTAAGTGCATTTTTATAATCTTGCTTTGCAGCATACGCTTTTGCTAGTATTTGATGATAGAGAGCAAGTTTTTGTTTTTCCACCTGAGCATCACAAGAGTTAATTACTTGACTCATAACACTAATCGCACTATCATTTTTTTCCATTTTTAACAACGAAAGCGTGTACATTGTCTGAATATCTGCTTTGCTGTTGGCACTTTTTTCTTGGTCAATGAGCACGAGAGCTTTTTGAAAATAGTAATCTGCGCTGTCTATTTGGTCTAATTTGTTGAATGTAAGACCTATATGACCATAATTATACGCCAAAGAGATATTTTTATTGGTTTTTTTGTTTAAAAAACAAGCTTTTCTGAAATATAGTAAAGCTTCAGAGAATTTGTTTTGTTCGAGATTTGATAATCCTATATTGCTGGTAGCTACACTTTTACCAAAAATATCGTTTATTTTTTCAAAATATTTGATGGTTTCGAAATAAATATCGTGTGCTTTTTTATAATCTTCGAGTATGTAATAAATATTTCCAACTTCCAACAAGGTCCACCCAATAAAACGGTCGCTGTTTGGGGTTTTTCTCAGGTTTCGCAAAACTTTTGCATAAGCATTGAGCGACAAATTATAAATGCGATGGTATTTGTATAAAATGCCCATTTTTGAATACCAATCTAAATTTAATTTCTTACTATTCATTTCTTGAGTAGTTTTAAGTCCTTCTTTGGCATAATGCAAAGCAGTGTCATAACTAGATTGTTGGTATTCATCAAAAAGAGCAAGAAGTATATCATTTTTAATTTTTTGCTCTATTTTGAGCTCGTCAAAAACAAGCAAAAGTTTTTTTAAACTATCAATTTTTTGATAATTTTGGGCAAAACTTGAATTAAATATGATTAAAAAAAATATAAAGATTGCCAGATTTTTCATTTAGCATCAATAGTATTATATATGTAAATAGAAGTTATAACTAGTTAAGTTATATTTTGTTATATAATGATTGATTTTTAAAATTTACTAAATTTACAAAAGAAACGCATATAAACAAGTAGAATTTTCTTTTTTTATATTTTATCTGAATTTTTGTACAATAGGTTCTGTTTTAATGTTGCTAAATAAATAAGCTTTATTACTTTTGTATCCAATTTTAAAACTTAAATATACTTCAATTATGAACAAAATTGCTTTGGTTACAGGTGCAACATCGGGCATAGGAAAAGCTACTGCCATAATGTTAGCTAAAAATAACTACCATTTAATTATAACCGGAAGGCGCAAAGATAGATTAGATGAGCTTGCTCTTACTTTGCAAAACCAATTTAATGTGCAAACGCTTTCCTTGAATTTTGATGTTCGAAATCGCGAAGAAGTACAAAATATCATTGCTCAACTTCCCGAAAATTGGAAAAATATAGATATTTTGGTAAATAATGCAGGATTAGCTTCCGGTTTAAATCTGATTCACGAAGCTGATGTAGATGACTGGGAAAAAATGATTGACACCAATATAAAAGGGCTTTTGTACATTTCGAGGCAAATAATGCCGCTAATGGTGAATCGGAGCAAGGGACATATTATTAACATCAGTTCTATTGCCGGAAAAGAAACCTACCTAAAAGGAAATGTGTATTGTGCTACAAAACACAGTGTTGAAGCTTTGACCAAAGCCATGCGTATCGACATGCTGCCTTTCGGAATTAAGGTTACTTCGATTAGCCCAGGAATGGTTGAAACTGAATTTTCTGAAGTTCGTTTTCATGGCGACAAACAAAAAGCGGCTGATGTTTACAAAGGATTAACTCCTCTTTTTGCTCAAGATATAGCCGATGCGATTGAGTTTGCAATTACACGACCAAGTCATGTGAATATCAATGATATATTAATTATGCCAACAGCCCAAGCAAATTCTTCGAACACGCATAGAGTTTAAATAAATGAAACTAAAAATCTCATAATGAGGTTTGTAGATTTTAAAAATGTTTTTTACTTATATTAAATTTCTAGCTTTTTTTTCAACATTAGAATAGAAATTCTTTTTAAATATGTACTTTTGCATTTTAAAAACTGGGCAGTAAACAAAATGCAATTGTATATTTTAATTTGCTAATTATCTTAAAATTAATTAATTATAAAAAAAGTTTTCTCCAGTTATAAATAGTAAAAGTACTTATTATAAATTTTATTCAAAAAAGACAACTAAATAGATGAAAAAATATATTTTAATATTGCTTATTGCGTTCTTTATTGTTCCGTCTTGCAAATACGACGATGGACCATTTATTAGCATTTATACTAAAACTGAGCGCGTAGTGGGAAACAAATCGTTTAAAAAAGTATTAATAGATGGCGAAGATGTTACAGCCGATTATAAAGACCAATACATGGAGTTTTTTAAAAACGGTAGCTTGGTTTGGTTCATATATGATGGCACTAACCTTGAAGCGTCTTATCCCGGAACTTGGAAATTTACTGAAAATAAAACACATATCGAAATGATAATTTACCATGAATCAGAAACATACACATGGAACTGGGAAATAAAAAGGCTAACTTACGCCGATACTTTTTTAGAAAGAATTGACGAAGATGGCAAACTTGTTCATTGGGAATTGTACAAATCGTATTAAAGATTTAGCAAATACAGAAAGAATTTTGGCGAATTTGCTTTCCTTTTTTTATTGAAATATTTTTCGTATTTTTGCGTTTCGTCTGTATAAAATATGAACAATTTTTTTTTTATTTTATAGAAAATCATAAGCTAAACAATAATTTCACAACGAAACTTTGCGAAAATCATTTGATTTTTTGTGGAAAAATTTTAGTTTTTTTAATTTTCAAAAAAAAATAAATTGCTTGTCATTGTTACGCAAGCAATTTATCTTTTTTGTAGATGTTTTTTTGTTTATTTGCGTGATATTCATCAATTTGTGTTTTTTTGAAGACATACAAAGTATTATTTAATTAATTTATTTATAAGTAACATTTTACCAAAAGTATAACCATGAGTAATGTAAATGTTAGAAATAAAAAAGCTTGGCATCATTACGAAATTGAAGACAAATTCGTAGCAGGAATAGAATTGTGGGGAACTGAAATAAAATCGTTGAGAGAAGGTAAAGCCAGCTTAAACGATTCCTTTTGCTATTTTTTTAATAATGAGCTATTTGTAAAAATGCATATTGCCGAATACACTTACGGTACATACAATAATCACGAAGCAAAACGAGATAGAAAACTATTGCTTTCTCGTAGAGAATTGGACAAATTAGAAGAAAAAAAAGACCAAAAAGGCTACACAATTGTTCCTTTAAATCTTTTTATCAACGACAGAGGATTGGCTAAATTAGAAATTGCACTTGCAAGAGGTAAAAAAACGTTCGATAAGCGCGAAGATTTGAAAACAAAAGACACTAAGCGAGAAATGGATAGAATGATGAAACGATAGTTTGTTCATTTATACAAATTTCTTTGTTGAAGCACGTTGCAAAAATGCAGCGTTTTGGTTTTTTTTACGTTGATTATTAGCTATTTGTATATTGATTATTCAATTAGTAATCAATTTTCCCACTCAATTAGTTTAGATTTTTTTAAAGCACAAATACTACTTTATTATGAATAAAGAATGGTATAATCTATTTAATTTTAGATACTTAATGCAATAATACATACAATTAAATTTGGTTCACTACATATAAAAAAAATGGATAATATTCTAGTATTAGGCGCACGAGAGCATAATCTTCAAAACATTGATGTAGAGATACCTCGCAATAAATTGACCGTTATTACAGGATTGAGCGGAAGCGGAAAATCTTCTTTGGCTTTCGATACAATTTATGCCGAAGGGCAAAGGCGATACATCGAAACTTTTTCGGCTTATGCTCGTCAGTTTTTAGGCGGTCTGGAACGCCCCGATGTGGACAAAATTACAGGATTAAGCCCCGTAATTTCTATTGAACAAAAAACAGTAAACAAAAATCCTCGTTCAACTGTTGGTACCACAACCGAAATTTACGATTTTTTACGTTTACTTTTTGCTCGTGCCGGAGTAGCCTATTCATACGAAACAGGCGAAAAAATGGTCAAATATACCGAAGAACAAATCATAAAATTAATTCAAGAACAATTTTCGGGAAAAAAAGTCTTTTTACTTGCGCCCGTTGTGAAAAGTAGAAAAGGACATTACAAAGAGCTTTTTGAACAAATTAGAAAAAAAGGCTTTTTGAATGTAAGAGTCAATGGCGAAATTATGGAAATAGTGCCAGCCATGAAGCTCGATAGATACAAAACGCATAACATAGAAATAGTTATCGACAAATTGCTTATTTCTGAAAAGGAATTGTTTGAAAATAAAGAAAATTTAGATGTCAAAAGATTAAAATCTTCGATTCAAACCGCAATGAAACATGGCGAGGGAGTTATTATGCTTCTTGAAAAAGAATCGGAGCAAGTGCGTTATTTTTCGAGGCTTTTGATGTGTCCGACCACTGGTATTTCTTATGACGAACCGGCTCCTAATGCTTTTTCGTTCAATTCGCCACAAGGCAACTGCCCCAAATGCAAAGGTTTAGGCGAAATAATTGAAGTAGATTTAGAAAAAGTAATTCCAAATAAAAAAATGAGCATCAAAGAAGGAGGTTTTGCTCCTTTGGGTGCGCATAAAAATTCTTTTATTTTTTGGCAAATTGAGGCAATAGGCGAAAAATATGGCTTTTCACTCAATACTCCTATAACTGAAATTAACGACGAGGCTATTGATGTAATATTAAATGGTTCTACCGAAAAATTTTCACTCAAAAATTCTCCACTCGGAACAATTTCAGAGTTAAATGCGCCATTTGCAGGTATTTTGTCGTATATTCATCAAAATAAAGACGAAAGCAAATCTAAAAAAGCAAATATTTGGGCAGAACAATTTACGAATGAAATAAAATGCCCTATTTGTAACGGACAACGTTTGAAAAAAGAATCGCTTCATTTCAGAATTCATGATAAAAATATATCAGAAATAGCTCAAATGGATATTTCAGAGCTAGCAGAATGGTTTGATACAATTGAGGAAAAACTTTCGGAAAAACAAAATATTATTGCAGCAGAAATATTGAAAGAAATTAGAACTCGTATTTCTTTTTTACTCAATGTAGGTTTAGATTACCTTTCGCTCAACAGAACGTCGAGGAGTCTTTCTGGTGGTGAAAGTCAGCGGATTAGATTAGCTACACAAATTGGCTCGCAGTTGGTAAATGTGCTTTATATTTTAGACGAGCCAAGCATTGGTTTGCACCAACGCGATAACGAGCGTTTGATAAAAGCATTGGTCGATTTGCGTGATGCCGAAAATTCGGTTATTGTGGTGGAACACGACCAAGATATGATTCTTTCGGCGGACTATGTTATTGACTTAGGACCCCATGCGGGAAGGCATGGGGGAGAGGTGGTCGCAAGTGGAACACCGGAACAGATTAAGCAAAGTAATTCGCTTACTGCTAGATATTTACGTAAAGAATTGTTTATTGAAATTCCATCGAAAAGAAGAAAAGGAAATGGGAAAAGTTTAAAACTGTTGGGCGCAAAAGGCAATAATCTTAAAAATATTGATGTAGAATTTCCATTAGGCACGTTTATTTGTGTAACAGGCGTTTCTGGAAGTGGAAAATCTACTTTAATTAATGAAACTTTGCACCCAATTTTAAGCCAAAAATTTTTTCATTCGCTCACTGAACCTTTATCTTATGAAAAGTTAGAAGGTATAGAACATATCGACAAAGTAATTGAAGTAAATCAATCGCCAATTGGTAGAACACCACGTTCTAATCCAGCTACTTACACAAAACTTTTTGACGAAATACGCACTATTTTTGCTTCTTTGCCCGAAGCTCAAATACGCAATTACAAATCGGGTCGTTTCTCGTTCAATGTTACAGGCGGAAGATGCGAAACCTGCCAAGGCGCTGGACTTAAAACTATAGAAATGAACTTTTTACCCGATGTATATGTACACTGCGAAGATTGCAGCGGTAAACGTTACAATAGAGAAACTTTAGAAGTTCGCTACAAAGGAAAATCGATAAGTGATGTGTTGGATATGACTATAAATCAATCCGTTGAATTCTTTACCGCAATCCCGAAAATAATGCAAAAATTGAAAGCTTTGCAAGAAGTTGGTTTGGGATATATTACTCTAGGTCAGGCATCTACAACACTTTCGGGTGGTGAGGCTCAGCGTGTAAAATTAGCAACTGAACTTTCGAAAAAAGACACCGGCAAAACGCTTTATATTCTCGACGAACCTACCACTGGTTTACATTTTGAAGATATTCGAGTACTTTTGACTGTTTTACAGCGCTTGGTCGAAAAAGGTAATACTGTAATTGTAATTGAGCACAATCTTGATGTCATAAAAGTAGCTGATTATGTGATAGATATTGGACCAGAAGGCGGCAGAAAAGGTGGTGAATTGATAGCTTCAGGAACCCCCGAACAAATAGCTAAAAACAAAAAGAGTATTACCGGACAATTTTTGAAACGTGAACTAATTTGATAGGTAAAATACTGATTTAAATTGAAATTGTTTTGTAATCATGTGATAGTATTTTATTGCTGCATAACTGCATGTAATTTAGATAGTTATAATAAATTCATTAAAAAATGTAATTTATGAAAAAGTACAGTTACTTAATTTTATTTTTATTGGTTAGCAATTTTGTTTTTGCTCAGGAAGTAGTTAATAATGATCCAATGCTTGTTTCAACTAAAAAAAAGAATACTGAATCATTGGATTATGAAAAAATAAAAGGAACACCGTATCTTTATAGCGATTTTAAAAGTGGTTTTGTTTACATCAAAGACAAAGCGCCTACCAAAATTTTGGTTAAATACGATTTGTATATGAAGGAGATGGTAATTATAGCAAATGAAGTAATTTACAGCTTTCGTAAAGAAATGCCTTTTGATTCTATTTGCATTGAAAACCAAACTTTTGTATATAATTCTAATTGGGGAAACAATGCTTATTTTGAGTTACTTGCTAAAGGAAGTTTGAGTTTATTAAAAGATTATAAAGTTGAAATTTTTCAGCCGGTAAGCAAGAATTCATACAGCTACAATGTTGAACCAGCTTTTACTAAGCCAGTTGAGGTATATTATTTGCTAAAAAATGACAAATTAACTAAAATAAAACTTTCAAAAAGTGATATTTTGTCTGCAATGGATGATAAAAAAGATTTAGTAGAGCAATATGTATCAAAGAATAAATTGTCGCTAAAAAAAGAAGACGATGCCGTGAAGGTGATAAATTATTACAATAATTTATAATTTATTTTATAAAAAGAGAGTTTTTTTGTTGAAATAAAAAAGCTCTTCTTTTTATTCTCCATATAATTCCGCTTCTCGCTCTTTGCTAAGGTTCATTTTGCGAGCCGACACAATTTTCCCTACACGATAAGTTAGATAAAATGAAAATAAAAATTGCTTGTTTTCAGACGCCATTATGTTTAACTTGGACAAATAGGCGTCAAAAATAACACCTGTTTCTACTTCATTAATGTAGTTTGCTCGAGGTGAATAATCAAAACATGCACCCAGTTTTATGAATCCACCCGGATTTAAGCTCATTTCTTTTAAACCCATCGTAAATGTAGATTTTCCGTATATATCTTGTCGTAAATCACCATCAAACTTTAAATCTTCAATTTCAAGTGTGCCAGTTAGTATATTTTTAGCAACAACTATTTGATAATAGATAGGTTTTAATATTGCAATATTTCCACCGATTTGATAATTAAGTTTTATGGCAATTCCTCCTTTGTCATATTTGCTGTAAATTTCTTTTTCTCTTCCGTATGAAGTTCTGAAGTTTATTACAAAATTTTTTTTCCCGTAAATAAAGGTAGTCGTAGGTATATAATAACTTTCAGCTCTCGCTTCTTTGCTGTGCTTCGGAAAATCAATTCCTAACTCCAAAATTTCTTTTTTGAAGGCATTGATTCGTTTTCCAAATCGGAAATCGCCACCAAAACCATTGGAAGTTATGGTAAGAGCGCCTGTTTTATAGTTCTGGAAAAAAATTTTTGACTCTTGGTCGTTTATTTCTCCTTGTGCATAAGTCGATAACTTTATAAAACTTATGAAAATGAAGGCAAAAAATATTTTAATTTTAATGTTCATTTTTTTTGTTTTTTGTGGGCAAATTTTTTTCAAAAAAACAAAATTTTTATGACAAAAGCAAGTTTTTTGATTAATAAGTAGCGTAGGAAGACTAAATATAAATTTGGCTACACCAAGTACTTAAAAATTATTTGATTACAAAAAAAATTCTATTCTTTTTATAAAATGAAATTTACAAATTGTCATCTTTAATTAGTTTAGAAAAAGATTTGTCGAATTTGGCTTTTTTCAAAAGCATAAAAGCGCAATGTATTGACAATGTTCTCATCAATAAATCATTGCGCCATGCGTATATGGTTTGTTGTTTTAAAAGCCTATGATTGAGTCTTTTGTGTTTTTACTTCAACTTTTGAATATGCCGGACATAGAGGTTTTCTGAGCTGACAAGAGCTAGCTAACGTTCCTATCAAAACAAAAGCAGCTAATATGAGTAATATCTTTTTCATTGGAATATATTCTTAAAAATTAATAGTTAGTTTAATTAAAAAACAAATTTTAAACGCAATCTATGTAAAGCAAATTTCAAACCAAAATGTATTTATATTTTATATTTTTATAATTATATTTGACTGTCTTTTAGTTTAAAAATTGGTTCTGAGTGATTTATATTTTATTCTTTTTATTGAAAAAAAGTACTTTTAAAAATAAATTTTGCTCAATAATTATGGTTTTCAATTGATTTTGAACGTATATAAAATTTGATTTTGATTTGTTCTACGTATTTTATTTTGTTTTGTTTCGATTTTTCTAAATGATTTTTTTAATTTTGTAAAAAAAAAAATATGACTGAGCAATTTAAAATTTTATTGAAGAGAATTAGCCGAAACGCAGATGGGGATACTATGATTCAGATGTGGAAACGCGGTGTAAAATATAAGCGCAATTATGGAATTAAACTACCTGTTTTAAAGGCAATTGCAAGCGAATTTAAAGCTGACCAAGATTTCGCAGATGAGCTATGGGCTAGCAACATACGTGAAATGCGAATTATTGCCGGATTTTTGCAACCTGCTGAATTGCTGTCTTTTGAGAAGCTAAGTGTTTGGGCTAAAGATTTTAACAATCCCGAAATTGTAGAACAAACCTGTATTAATCTGTTTTCGAAAAGTGAATTGGCTTATTTGGGCTGCTCTTCTTGGTTTTCCGAACCCGAAAGTGGTGAATATGCAAAAATGGCTGCTTTTGTTTTGGCTTCATTACTTATACAAAAGAATTTAAAAAGTGATAATCAATTTATTGATTTAGTACTCGATGAATGTATTAAGTGTTCACAATCAGATAGTTTGCATATTAAAAATGGAATTGTTAGAGCAATTGTAGCAATAGGTAAACTAAGCAAGCAATACAATGAAAAGTCAATTAAAGTGGTAAATGAAATAGGTCAACAATCGACACAAAATTCCAATTTTATAGTTGAAGGGGCACTTTTTCAGCTAGAATTTTTTGCCGAATCGTTGTAGAATAGAATTAAAAATAAATTGTTATTTGAATTAATCAAATACCTTTAAATTTATTCAATTATTACTTCCGGTTCGAGAATAATTTGAAATTTATCGAAAACAGAATTGATTATCAACTGCGAAAAATCTAGAATTTCTTTCCCAGTTGCTTGTCCTTTGTTGAAAATTACAAGCGCCTGTTTTTCGTAAACTCCTACATTTCCAATTACTTTGCCTTTCCAACCACAAGCCTCAATAAGCCAACCTGCTGCAAGCTTTATTGAATCATTTGAAAAAGGATAGGCTACTATTTCTGGAAATTTTAGTTTTAATGCATTATATTTTTCGTCATAAATAATTGGATTTTTAAAAAAACTTCCGGCATTTCCAACTTTTTTATAGTTCGGCAGTTTATTTTCTCTTATGTTTATAATTGTATCTCTGATGTCTTTTATGCAAGGATTTAGATGGTTTGCAAATTGTTTTTTTAGTTCGCCATAATCTAAATTAATTTTTCTGGTGTTTTTATTTAATCTAAATCTTACAAATGTAATTAAAAGATTTTTCTTTTCTTTGAAAATACTGTGTCTGTAATCAAATTTACATTCTTCGTTGCTAAAAAAATATTTGGTATTATTATTTAAATCTATGCATTCTACTAGCTCGATACAGTCTTTGGCTTCAACACCATAAGCACCGATGTTTTGAACTGCACTTGAGCCCACATTTCCGGGTATAAGCGAAAGATTTTCAATTCCTTGATAGTTGTTTATTACAGCATATTCTACAAAATGCTCCCAAAGAATTCCACCACCAACTTTAAGCAAAATACTATTGTCATCTTCACTAATTACTTCAAGTTTATCGATAAGTGAATGAAATAAAATACCGTTATAATTTTTAGTAAATAAGATGTTTGTTCCACCACCAATTATCAATAACGAATTTTCATTTACCAAATTTAAGTTCTTTGATAAATAATCAATCAAATCCTGTTCGGTTGTAAATTCTACAAAATATTTTGCGTTTACATCTATACCAAAAGAATTATATTGCAATAAATTAAAATTATTGAATAATTTGAGCATATTTTATAGAATCGGAAGTTAATCTTTTTTTTTATGTACCTCAAAATAAGTTGATTGTCAGTATATTAAATCATAAAGATTCATAAAAACAAGTGAACAAATTGTTTTACTTTCGATTACAAATATAATAAATAATATCAAAATAAATTATTTTTACTTTTAATTTATTAATAAAATACAAACAACTCATAATCAATACTTTGGCGTAACTTGAAAATTAGTTTCCTTCTATTAAATATTCTTTTAATTGTGGTGTTTTAGGGTTGCTAAAAATTTCTTTCGGATTACCTTGTTCAATAACTTCGCCATAATTCATGAAAACTACATGATCAGCAAGCCTTTGAGCTTGGCGTAGTACGTGGGTAACTAAAATAATAGTGTAATGTTTTTTCAGTTCTTTAAATAAGTTTTCAATGATTTTGCTCGATACTGGATATAAAGCCTAAGTGGGCTCATCAGCCAAAATAATTCGAGGTTTTACTGCTAAACCTCTTGCTAAGCAGAGCCTTTGTTGCTGACCTATCGAAAGGCTTTCAGGTGAAGCATGTAGGCGGTCTTTTACTTCTTCCCATAAACCAACTTCTCGTAACTTTTTTTCTACATTAAAATCAATTAATTTTTTATTTTTTATGCCCTTTAATTTTATGCCATAAGCTATATTTTTATAAATAAAATAGGGAATGAGATAAGGTCTTTGAGAAAGTAAACCCATTTTTTGTCTTAAAACAGAGGTGTTTTGTGTTGATGCAAGAATATCGTCATTTTCTATGTAAATATGCCCGCTTACTTTTAATTCTTTATGTAAATCCGTCAGCCTATTAAGCGATTTTAGTAAAGTGGTTTTTCCACAACCTGATGGACCTAATAATACCGTAATTTTATTTTTTTGAATTTCCAAATTTATATTTTTCAAAACGTATTGTTTTCCGGCAAAAACATTCAAGTTTTGTATTGTTAGAATTGTTTCATTCTTTTCAACGTCTTCAAAATTACTATTTGTAAGTAAAATTTCGGTTTCTTCCATATCTTTAATTTTATCTAATGTCATGTTTTTTGTATTTTATTTGCTTTATGAAAGTAGCATTAGTTATTCAAATTTAATTTTGAATATTTGTTTGATAAAACTCTGGCTAATATGC
>DZBP01000058.1 GCA_022729915.1 Draconibacterium orientale
AGCTTACTACTTATATTGTATGAAACGTTTTTTTTCAGATAAAAGCGCATTATAATTTAGAATATGCAAATTTAAAAAAAATAAATGAAATAGAAGCACAAAAAGTATTTTAATTCTATAAAAAAAACCGACAATTTAATTACTTGTCGGTTCTTTTTAGTTTGAAATGATATTTTAACTACACTTTTGTATCAAATGGCTCCGTATCTGATTTTTTTTCTGGTATTATTATCGATAACAGGACTGAAATAAGTAATAAACCTAAAATAACAAGCAAAGACCAAGTTATCGGAAACTTATAAAATCCAGAAATTATCATTTTAATACCTACAAATGAAAGTATAAAAGCAAGTCCGAATTTTAAATAACGGAAATATTTTACAATTCCAGCCAAAGCAAAATACAATGAACGCAAACCTAAAATAGCAAAAACATTCGATGTATAAACAATAAAAGTATCGCTCGAAATTGCCAAAACTGCCGGAATTGAATCTACTGCAAATATTAAATCCGAAAATTCAATTACGATAAGCGTTATAAATAAAGGTGTTGCAAACTTTTTTCCATCTATTCGCAAAAAAAAACGATTTCCGTGCAATTCTGTGGTTACTGGCATGAATTTTTTAAACAAACGCACCAAAGGGTTCTTATCGGGTTCTATTTGATTTTCGTCATTATCAAATGGAATTTTAACGCCTGTATAGACTAAAAATGCACCAAATACATAAATTATCCAGTGAAAATGCTGTATCAATTGTATCCCCGCAATGATAAAAATAATACGCAAAAATAATGCGCCTAAAATACCCCAAAATAAAATTTTGTGCTGAAATTCGGGTTTAATTTTAAAATACCCAAAAATCATTATAAACACAAAAAGATTATCCACACTTAACGACTTTTCTATAACATAAGCTGCCAAATATTCCATCGCTTTTTCATAACCCGACCACAAATAAACAAAATAATTGAATATCAATGCTAAAGTTATCCAAACGGCACTCCAAATTAACGCTTCTTTTATTTTAACTTCGTGTGTTTTTTTATGAAAAACAAACAAATCTAAAAAAAGCATCACTACAACCAACGCACTAAATGCTATCCAATGAATTAAATTATCACTCATAAAATTATTATTAAACTATATTATTTTATGCTAAATTATACAAATATTTATTCTTTAATGTAACTTTTTTTTCCGAATAATACCACCTCTTGCATCATTTATGGTATATTCTATTATAAATGCTTTTTCGTCAATATCATGAATTACCGAATGTAATTTATTGACTTCCAATCGAGTAATAACGGTATGAATAATGTCAATGTCGTTATTTTCTCGTTTTGCTTTTTGATAACCTCTTTTTCCTCTGTAAATAGTTGCACCATAACCCATTTCTTCGGTAATTGCTTTTCTAATGGCATCGCTTTTTTCTGAAACTATGGTTATTCCTATATATTCTTCTATTCCATGAATAATATAATCTGCTGCTTTAGAGGCTGTTATATAAGTAAGAATTGAATACATCGCTACTTCCAAGTCAATTAAGATGGCAGCAATAGAAAACAGAATGATATTAAAAATCAAAATAACCGTTCCAATTGTAGTTCTAAACTTTTTGCTCAAATAAATTGCTAAAACTTCAGTTCCATCTATAACTGTTCCGCCTCTTACAGAAAAACCAATTCCTAAACCTAAAAATAAACCTCCGAAAATAGCTATTAATAATTTATCATGCGTTACGATTGGTAAATTTACAAAATGTACAACAATGGCAAGACCCATGATTGTTATAAATGATTTCAACGCAAAATACTTTGATATTTGCTTGTATGCTAATAAGATAAAGGGCAAATTTATTAGCATTATCAGAAGCGAAATATTAATTCCTCCAAGTCGATTTATCAAAAGCGATACTCCAGTAACACCTCCATCGAGAAATAAATTAGGTAATAAAAAAGCTTTCAAACCTATACTTGCCGATGTTATTCCAGCAATTACAAGCACAAAATCGCGAAAAATTTGTCTTATTTTTCCTTTCATTATCAATTTTTTATTAAAGAATTTAATATCTCAACTGACACAGTAAAAACTAAAAAGAATTGCAACAAAGATAGTTTCTTTTTATCTAATTGCTATTTTTTTTAGCATCAAAAAATATTAATTTCAAGCGGTTCAAACATAACGTACTATTTGCCAGATAATTGAAATTAACTATTTTATATAAATTTAACAATTTAAATTTCTCAAATCAGTGTTCGATGTACAATAAAAAAAGCCCTTCATCTTTTTTTTGATGAAGAGCTTTTTGAAAATAAAAACATCTGAAAAATTAATTTAATTTATTGATATACTTCATCTTGCGTAATAATAGCAAGTACCCAAGAAAAATCACCATTGCTTATTTTTGCGTTGCAATATCCACAAACAGCAGCTTGCCCCATTTTATCAGCGGGTGCTCCACAATTAGGACAATTCTTCAAATCAAATTCTTCTTCCAGCTTATTTACACCACTTTTGCGAATAAAAGTCCAGTATTCGGAATAAGCTCGTCTGTTACGTTTTGAGCCTCCTTTTACAGTTCCAGCAACATCGCTAACGTAATCATAGCATGAAGCATAAATACGAACAGTAACAGTATCGTAATATTTATCTACGTCTAAATCAACTAATTGTATTTTAGAAATCTGAATATCATCTAATTTATTAATCAACCCCTCTCTATTGTATGCATCTATCCAAAAACTATACGATTCATATAATCGGTCAGAAACAACACTTCTAATTGATTTCCAATGCCTTTCGCTCCATGCAGCATAAATTGCCAAAAAGTAAGGACGAACGATATTGTTCTCAAAACCACGCCAATAGTCCTCCCACTCTATTACGCTATGGTTTTTCATAAATTTACCAATGTTGGAATTTAAATCGCTACTAAAAACCGTTGGATAATTCGTTCCTACTTCCTCCGAATAAGTTGTTAAATTATTGGTTTTGAATGATTGAGAGCTCATTACTTTGCGTTTTTTTAGCATCCATTGTTGTTCTCCGGCTTCTAAGAAAGTATGGCAATAATTACATTCACCAGCATCGGTAAAATCGGCAGGCGCGCCGCAATTAGGACACGACAAATCTTGCATTTCTTTTGGTTCTTTCGACAAAACTCCTGCTTTTCGGTTAAATAACCAACGCTCTGTTACCACATATCGCGTATTTTTACCACCAATAGTTGCGGTATAATTTGCATCGATATCAACAACTATTCCGGTAATTTCATTAGTAATAATTATTTCAGAAATAGTCATAGCGCCAATTACAATTTCGTTGTAACGCAATGCCGGATTTAGACTATTTTCAACAACATATTTTTCTGTATTCGACAAAAAAGGATTCAATAATTTAAAATCTTTTGAGCCTTGATACGAATAATAACGATGATAAAGCGAATTTACAAAATCGAGAAATACGTATTTTGAAAAATTTGGGTCGCTTTGTTTCAAATTAACAATCTCTGAATCTGCATTTACAAACGCTTTATTCAACAATTCCGATGCATTAAAAGATGAAGTAACATGTTTTCCATCTTTTTTCATTCTATTGTTTTTAATAAAATTGTAAATTACAAAAATAATAACCAATGGAATGCTTATTTCGGCAGGAAGTAAATCAAATAAAATCCAGATTATCAAGCTAAAAAGACCATCTCCGCCACCGCCGCCACTGCTTCCGCCACCGGAATAACCTCCGCCACCGCCACCGGAATAGCTGTGTCCTCCGCCCGGACGTGCAAATAAAACATCTGTAGTAAGTGTAATAATTGCTAAAACTGCAATTAATAAAAAAATTATGGGAACTATATATTTTTTAAAGTTTTTCATAATATCTTTTTTTCTATAAATTTTAATGTATTCATTATCAAGAAAATAAACTACAAATCTACTTCTAAGTCATCAGGCAATTCATTAATATCATTTTCTACCGGTGGTATATATGAAGAAAATATTGATTTACAAATCTTTAACTGACCTATAAGCGCATCTGCCGGATTTTTAGCCTTAAAAATGCTGTTCAAATTCAAATTCAAACTATCCCAATCTTCTTGAGGAACAGCCATTTTGGCTCCTTCGTCAGGTATAATACAAACTTTTTGCTCAAAAACGGAAACAAAAATTAAAGTTCCTATCTTTGCATTTGTTTTTCTTATGCCTGCTTTTTGAAAAATAGCTCGTGCCATTATTTCCACATTTTTTTCCATACGTTGCTTGCTAATAAGCGGTTTTTGCATAGGGATAAAAAGCCATGCTCCTATCAAACCTCCAAAGAATGAGAACAATACGGCTGCATAAAATGTATAATCGCCAAAAACAAATGGCACAAACATCATTATAGTAAAAGTTAAAAACATAAATATTACTCCCCACCAAAGCGGAACATCTCTATAACTTTCGGAACGAGGACGAACTATTGTAACTATCTCAATAAGAGAATTTTTCTCAATATCTTCGATAGCCGTTCTTAAGCGTTGCTTAAAATTTTCATCAAATTGTTTCATATTATAATTGTTTAGTTTTGTTTTTTTAGAATAAATACTGTACTTTTAAAAACAGATAGAATTATAATTCATTAATTACAAATCACTTATAAAATAAAAACATTTATTAGAATTGGTTTTTTATTTATTTAAAATATTACAAAAAATATTTTTTAATAAAAAAAGTATAATTTCTTAATAAATTTAGTCTATCTTTATTTTATACCTAATTTCTTTTTTAGTTCTTTTGATAAAGCATCTTTATGAACCAAAAATGCTACCGTGTTTAGACTTACAAAATCTTCCGACATATATAAATAACCCCCAAAGTTATTTGAATCTGCACTCCACGAATTTTTTGTTTGAAAGAAAACTTGCTCTTTGTTGTCTTTTGCCAAACCGGTTAAGTGCATTAAATGATCATCGGTCGTTTGGTAATTATCAAACACTTGCTGTCTCATTACCTCTGTTACATTCAAGGGCTCAGTATAAGTAGCTAAACCTGCGCGATGCGAGAATTCTTTTTCGCTTACATCTCCGTCCCAACAAACGGAATAACCATTTTCAATAGCTGATTTCATTGTTTGAATAGCTTCGGCAAGAGGTAAATTATAGTACAAACCATGCGACCAATTATCAGGCACATCAAGCTCAACTTGTTGATAAAAAGGACGATAATTATATGATGTTATTTCTACGTACTCTTCTGGATTAAATTTTAAAGCAGTTTTAGAAAAATCAATTGGAGAGTATTCTTTTTCGTTAAATTTAATTTTTGCAGGCAATTCGCCCAAATAAGCTTTCAAAACACCCTCAAATGCAGAACGCCAAGCAGTTGTAGGGTTTTCGCTCTTTACAACCGTTTTCACCAAACTCGAAAGCAGTTCTTCTAATTCTGTGTGATCATGATTATTCAAACCATAATTCAATCCAGGAAAAAAATCTTCAGTAACAAATCCAAAACGTTGAATTACATTCATAACATCGTGAGCTTGACCTCCTTGGCTAAAATTAGCTTTACCATGCATTCGTACAAATTTGTCTGCTTTGTCTAAATAACTATAATAAACAAAATACATTTCAGAAAGATTCAATTCAACGCCGCCTTTGCGCAAAATTTCAGTCTCTACAAACGAAGTTGTAGCAAAACTCCAACACGTTCCGGTATTGTTTTGATTTTTTACTGGTGTAGTTTTCAATTGTTTAGTAATTATAATTCCTTCTTTATTTTGAGCAAAGAAAGAAATAGAAAGCAAGTGCAAAAAAATTAACAAAATGATTTTCTTTGATTTCATTGTAATAGTTTATATATTTTTATAAAAATTATGGCTAATTATTATTGATATTTATCTAGTAAGTTCTGGTTAAAATTTTATCAAACTTATTAAAAAATATCAAATTTTCCAAATATTTAAACAATTATTACAAAATAAACCTTTGAAATTATATTTTTAAGCACTAATGCAATTTTAAATTGAGGAAACCTTTTTGTAATCAAATAAATTTTAAGCACTTGGTAAAATAAAATATACAATTAATTTTGGTCCACGACATAAGTTGTTAGCGTTTATCATAAAAAAAATAAAACTAAACTTCGATAAGTTCAGCAGTTTCGGCATAATATAAATATCCAGATATCTTCTTCGTTTTCAATTCATTAACTAAACTTAACAACCCTTTGTACTCCTGAACTTGGTGCAAATGTTCTTCTCTGAAAGTTCCAAATTTAAAGTCAATAACGACTAATTCGCTTTCAGAAATCAAAAGTCTGTCCGGAATTTTCTTCTCACCAGAAACGGTTAAAATTTCAGCTTCAGTTTTTATTTCATATTCATCTGAAAACCAATGTTTAATTTGCTCATTTCCAATAATTTCATTTAGTTTTAATAAAATATACTTACGCTCTGGAATCGAAATTTTTCCGGCAAAATAAGCCTCTTGTAAAGCGCTTTCAATGTCGCTAGGAGTTTGTATCCTCGACAAAATTTCGTGCATTAAGCTTCCATAATTTATTTTTTGCTGCCTATATTCATCTTTTTCAACAAAATAATTGTCTGCATTTGTTTTAATCGCCAATTTTTCAGCCCAATCGCTCGAAGCATAGTTTGTAAGCAAAATGCTCAATTTTTCTTCCGGTTTCTTAAAAGGAGCATCATCAATGTATTTGTAATTTTTATCTAAAGTAAACTCAAATTTTTCCGAATCGAATGAGTTGTTTAAACAAATAAATTCCTTATTATCAATAATTTGATGCTCGTTTTTTAAAACAACACTTGCATAAACCAAATCAGCAACAGAACTAACTTTGTCGGCAGTTCCAAGTGTAGGCATAAACAAAAGAAGCTCTTGATATGGACGCGTAAATGCCACATAAAGAGCATTTAAGCTATCCATATATTGAAATAACTTTTCTTCAAAATAATCTTGCTTAAATTGTGTTTGAGCTAAGGATTTTTGATATTTAATTGGAAGGTATGAGAACTCCTCATATAATTTATCATGAGTTTTTGCCCACAAAATTGGAGCAATCAAATACGAAGCATTTTCCAATTTCCAATCGACAAAAGGAACAAGTACTACATTGAATGCTAGACCTTTAGACTTATGAATAGTCAAAACTTTTACTGCATCTTGCTTATCAGAAATTTGTATATTGAACTTGTGTTTTTCATTTTCCCACCAATCTAAAAAATTACTCAAATCTGACGATTGATTGCGAGTAAAATTTAAAACAATATCTTGAAAACTCCTTATGTACGGAAATTCTAAAGGAAATTCATTGAGCTTGAACAAATTTATTACGTTTTCAACTTGCTCAAATAATGATAGTTGCACTACTTTTTGTTTCAAATTTGCAATCTCAAATAACAGTTCAGTTTTGTGAGCCTCGGAATGATTAAATCCAAAAACTGTGCTGTATGCTTGGAAATTTGAGTTTTTCAAACGCTCCAATTCCAAATTCAAACTTGCTAAATAAATATCACGTTTTTCGTCGAATAAACAGTGCAACATACTGATAATTATACGAATAGACAACGACTTAGCTACAGAAAGCGATTCTTCGGATATAATATCGTATTGAAAAGCGGTAGGTGTTTGGCTTAAATAATTGATTAATTGATTTGTAACTTCTTTAGCTTCACTATTTTTTCTTACTAAAATAGCGATGTCTGTTGGTGTATAATTTTTGTTTTTTAACAGATTATCAATCGTTTCAGCTAAATCATTTTGCATTAAACCTCGCCAAAACTTACTCATATCCACTTGCTTTTCTACCTTATAAAATTTTATATTTACACGACCTCCCTTTTTTTCAATTTCCTTTGGAAGTTGTTGGAAACTATCGCTATACGCTTGTTCAAGAACATCACCATATTTTTTTGCATCTATCAATCCTTCTTCGCTGCTAGCTCCAGAAAACTCGATATTAGCTAATTTCGGGGCAATTTTGAAAAGAGCATTGTTAAAATCCAATATATTTTTTCGGCTACGCCAGTTTACATCAAGTGTTTTATTTTCAACATTTTGAGAACCTACATTTTCTTCTGCTGTTTGTAAAAGTAATTTCCAATCGCCTCCACGCCATCTATAAATTGATTGCTTTACATCTCCAACAATTAAATTTTGCAAACCTTCAGCTATAGAATTCAATATCAATGGCTTGAAATTTTCCCACTGAAAACCTGATGTGTCTTGGAACTCGTCAATTAATATATTTTGATAACGATTGCCTATTTTTTCATAAATAAAAGGTGCATCATTTTCGCCTATTATCTCTTTGAGTAAGAGAGTAGTATCCGATATTAGCAACAAATTATTTTCATCTCTGTATTCGGGTAACCGTTTTGCAATTTCATTCAATAAACCAAATGCATGATAATTTGACAACGTTACCACTGCGTTTAAATACGACTCAAAGTTTATATCATATTCATTAACAGCTAATTGTACACATTCCAATAAACGAGGTTGCACACTTTCAATCTGATGTTTTACGTCATTTTTAGCTGTTTTTGCGTACCAATTATCAATCCCATCTAATGCAGCTAAAACCGTTTTACCAGCTTCATAATCAGCATTTGTAAGTGGTTTAACTATTTTTTTGCACAAATAATTGCTTATTGTTTTAAATTTTTGTCCCACCGCATCAGACTTAATTCCAGCATTTTGAATTATTTTATCAGCTTTCAG
Source organism: Draconibacterium orientale (assembly GCA_022729915.1). GTDB lineage: Bacteria > Bacteroidota > Bacteroidia > Bacteroidales > JAIFNL01 > JAIFNL01. The sequence continues at coordinate 8,724 of DZBP01000058.1, forward strand.
TCCTATTTCTTTCATCTTTTTTTTGAAAGAATTTCGTATTTCGAGCAATTCTAAATAAAACGTTTTCAAAAGTGCGTTAATATCCTCTTTTTGAGCTATTTCTTGTGAAAAAATTTGAAATCTTTCTTTGAAAATTTCTCTACCCAAATCATAAACTTCTCCTCTAAAATCCCAATTTTTTCCTTCTTCTATTTTATATTCGGCAAATTTTATAAGCCAATCGAGCAAATTTGCATCGTTTCCTACTTGTTTGTAAATGATTTCGGTTATATCAGAAAGCACTTTATCTGTTTCTATTTCAACCTTATAGCCACTGTGAACACCTATCTCATACGAAAACGACCGCACCACTTTTTGCACAAAACTATCTATTGTACTTACTGAAAATAAGGAATAATTATGCAAAATATTACTTCGAATTTGAAAAGCCATTTGTTTAATTTGTAACTCGTTGTAGTGAGAAAATGCAGTAGCAATTGCAGAATAATGACCTGATTCATAGCCTTTTTCATATAAGGTATTTAATTCATGCAGAATACGCTCTTTCATTTCATCAGCCGCTTTGTTGGTAAAAGTAACAGCTAAAATGTTTTTATATTTTTCGGTATTTTGGAAAGCTAATTTTAAATATTCTTGTGTGAGCATGTGTGTTTTGCCCGAACCTGCTGACGCTTTGTAGATTAAAAGTTTTTTCATAGATTAATTTAGAAAATTCGGAACAAACATTTTTCTAATGGTTTAATGTTGTAAAAACAAAAAGTATTGGTTATCAAATAATTACAACCAAAACAAACTACTTTTAATTCCCTTATATGACTTTTGTTAATTGTTTCTTAGTGCTTACACAAATTTTAAAAATAAAGTTTAGATACGCATAAAAAATTATAGTATTTTCTGAATTCAATTCAAAAAATACTATAAAAAAACAACGCTTTTTTTCAAAAAAAATTATTGATTATTTTTGATAAACTCAACTCCAGCATCGGCAGTATCGGTAATGTCTAAAACAGTATCAAGTTGCGAAATCTGAATTAAGCGCTCAACTGCTGTTTGCAAGCCAGAAAGTACAAAAATACCATTATTTCGTCGGCAAAGTCTGTTGCCTATCAATATTGCACTCAAACCCGATGAATCACAGTACTTTGTTGCACTCAAATCGAGAATAATATTTATTTCGCCTTTTCCTGCCATTACTACAAATTCCGACTTTAAAACCGGTGCTAAGTTTGTATCCAGCTTTTCTTTTACTACTCTTACAATTGTGCAAACATCATTTTTTTCAATATTTAAATCGCTCATATAAAAAGATTTAATTTAAAAATTTCGATACTTAACTCTTCAAACTTTCAAAATATAATTATATCATTTTTGAAAGTTCCATTTGCTTAGTATTAATTTATGATTTATAACTATTTTGCTGTTTCAAATGCTTAAAATCTGCTACTTTTAAATAAAAACAGGTGTATTTCAGGCTTTTGAGATTTAAAATATGGTTTTAAATTCTTCAAAATTCTAAAAAAATACACCTGCTAATATACAAAAAGTATTTAAAATAACTAAGAAAAAACGATTTTATTTGAAAATATTTATTTTTTTATAATAAATTCCTTTTAATCAAACAAAAAAAACGCTAATAACAAGCTAGTTAAGCTGTATTAGCGTTTAGTTATTTTCCTTATTATTTTTCGTTAAATCTTTCTTCAGCTTTTTTTATTGCTTCACCTTCCAATTTAGTTTTCAAATCGGCTAAGTCAGAAATATCGCCAAGAGTTGTTTTTTCCATTGTTAAATTAACGGCTTTCTCTTTTTTAGCTCCAGGTTTTGCAGCTACTTTTTTAGCTTTATCTTCTTTTTTAGCATCTTCGTAAACTCTTGAGTGAGATACAGTTATGCGTTTTGCACCTTTTGAGAATTCAATAACTTTAAACTCTAATTTCTCTTCGTTTTTAGCTATTTCACCGTCTTCTTTGGTTAAGTTTTTAGGAGTTGCAATACCTTCTACACCATAAGGAAGTGCAATGGTTGCACTACGGTCGTTTACACTCAAAATAGTACCTTCGTGTACTGAACCTAATGAGAAAATAGTTTCGAATACGTCCCAAGGATTTTCTTCTAACTGTTTATGTCCTAAGCTCAAACGACGATTTTCTTTATCAATATCAAGTACAATTACATCAATAGACGAACCTATTTCAGTAAATTCAGCAGGGTGTTTAATTTTTTTAGTCCAAGAAAGGTCAGAAATATGGATTAAACCATCTACTCCTTCTTCCAATTCAACAAAAACACCAAAATTAGTGAAGTTGCGAACTTTTGCAGGGTGTTTAGAGCTAATTGCATAACGAGCTTCTACGTTTTCCCATGGATCTGGTTTTAATTGTCTGATTCCTAATGACATTTTGCGTTCTTCGCGGTCCAAAGTCAAAATTTTGGCATCAATAATTTCGCCTACTTTCAAGAATTCGTGAGCGTTGCGCAAATGTTGTGACCATGACATTTCCGATACGTGAATTAAGCCTTCTACTCCCGGTGCAATTTCTACAAAAGCGCCATAATCAGCTATAACCACTACTTTACCTTTAATGCTGTCGCCTACTTTCATGCTTTCATCAAGTGAATCCCATGGATGTGGGGTTAATTGTTTTAAGCCGAGAGCAATACGTTTTTTCTCGTCGTCAAAATCAAGAATGGCAACGTTAAGTTTTTGGTCAAGTTTAACGATTTCTTCTGGGTGCGAAACACGTCCCCAAGAAAGGTCTGTGATGTGAATAAGACCATCAACGCCTCCAAGGTCGATAAATACACCATAAGAAGTGATGTTTTTAACAGTTCCTTCAAGAATTTGTCCTTTTTCAAGGCGAGAAATAATTTCTTTTTTCTGTGATTCAAGTTCGGCTTCGATAAGTGCTTTGTGCGATACCACAACGTTTTTGAATTCGTGATTAATTTTTACCACTTTGAATTCCATTGTTTTACCTACATATACATCGTAATCGCGAATTGGTTTCACATCAATTTGCGATCCGGGTAAGAAAGCTTCGATACCGAATACATCTACAATCATACCGCCTTTTGTACGGCATTTGATAAAACCTTTGATAACAGCATTGCTTTCAAGGGCAGTATTCACTTTTTCCCATGATTTTAAAGCACGGGCTTTTTTGTGTGATAGAATAAGCTGACCGGTTTTATCTTCTTGATTTTCAACGTAAACTTCTACTTTATCGCCGGCTTTTAGTTCCGGATTGTAGCGAAATTCGTTTACACTTACAATACCTTCAGATTTGTAACCAATATTAATTACAACTTCGCGTGAATTTACCATTAAAACGGTACCTTCAGTTACTTCGTTTTCAGCAACAGTAGATAAAGTTACAGCATAAACTTCTTCTAATTTACTTCTGTCTGCTTTGGTATAACCGTCAGTTACTTCGTCGTAGTTATCCCAGTCAAATACTTCTTGAGCATAGGCACTTCCTTTGAAAGTATCAACATCTACCTCTTCGCCTTCTTCTTCTTCGTATTCTTCTTCTTCTTCAACTAGTTCGTCCTCTTCTTCAAGTAATTCTTCTTCTAAATCGCTTGTTTCAAGTTCGTTAGTTTCTTCAATCTCCTCAATAGTTTCTTCTAATTGAGCTAAGATTTCTTCATTTTTAATTTGTTCTGACATTTAATTAAGTTTGTTAAAAATTAATAAGTTAGACATTATTTATAGATTTTTAATCGAGCGCAAAAGTAATTTTTATTTTTCAAAAAAAATACTATTCATAAATAAATAGTCTAAAAATAAATCAATTATTTATTTATCAATGAGTTAAAACTGTTATTTTTTTTCAAAACTCGAAATAATTGTATTTTTTTTGAAATAAAATAACCATTAATAGATATTTTAAGTAATTCAGCTTCATTTTCTATTTGAAAAACAGCGTATTTTCAGTTTTTTTTAATCAAATACCGAAAAATCAATTTCGTCGTGATTTTCGAGTATCAATTTTTGATTTTCAATCTTTAAAACTTTAGAATTCAAATATTTAAGCAAGGAATAGTTATGTGTTGCCACCACAATTGCAGTTCCTAAAGATTGCAATCTTTTGAAAATATCAATGATTATTTTAGAAGAATCGGGGTCGAGATTTCCGGTAGGTTCGTCAGCCAAAATCAAGGGCGGATTGTTTAGAATTGCTCTAGCTATTACAACTCTTTGTTGCTCACCTCCAGAGAGTTCGTGAGGAAAACTTTCAGCTTTATTTAGTAAATCTACTTCTGTTAAAACTTCTTCTATTCGTTTGTTTATTTTTGAAGTTTTAGTTGTTCCAGTTGCTTTTAAAACTGTTTTTAAGTTCTGATAAACAGTCAATTCTTCCAAAAGTTGAAAATCTTGAAATACAATTCCAATTGAACGTCTCAAAAAAGGAATTTTTGTCGGTTCTATGTTATTCACGTGGAAACCAGCCACATAACAGGTACCTTTAACCAATGGAAGCTCGGCATAAAGCGTTTTGATTAAACTTGTTTTGCCGCTGCCTACTTTTCCTATTAAAAAGTAAAAATCGCCTTTTTCTACTTCTAAATTTACATCAGATAAAATTAATTTCTCTTTTCTGTAAATATCGGCATATTTTAACTGTATAACTTTTTCTGACATTTTTAAATTTATTAAATACTAGATAGTTAATTCCTTTGTGCAAAAAGAATACAAAGAATAAACATTTAAGCTCTAAGACAGAATTAATTGTACATCAACTTTTGCGAAGTGCTTAAAAATAAACAAACAGCAAGAAAGTTAACTCCATTTTAAATAGCACGCGTGCTTATTTCTAAAATTCAAATTTCGATAATTTTCCTTGAGGAATTTCTTGTATTACTTTATCAAAATCAAGAGGAAAATTATAATTAGCTAATTGTTCCAAGCCTTTTTTAGTATTTTTTACTGTAAAATAAGCTATTAATACAAAATTAGCATCTCTCACTTGAATGTAATCGGGTATTTTTGATGTTCGTTCTGTTCTAAGAAAATATAGAGTTTGCATAATTACTAATTAAATAAATATCAAAAATAATTTCTAATCAAAATTAATTTGCTTTTTTTTGAGCATTTGTATATAATTGCACAAATTTATGTTATTTTTTTGAATTTCATAATTTTACTTTCAAATTATTCCGTTTGCATAAATAAGTATCAATTAATCAATATCTTACATTTTAAAAGTGAATTTACAAAAACGAATAAATGCATTTGCAACACTTGGCGATTTTTTATCACAATTCTTAGAAAGTCATGTAACAGAAAATATTCAACTTACTGAGCTTAATAAACTATATTTCAATGAATTTGATAAAACGTTGCATCGGGCAAAAATTCAAAATGCGTGGTTTACAAACGAAAATATTCGTTTTGCAATTAAAGGAATTGCTAAAATGCTCAAAAAAGAGGTTTTAGAAAAATGGGTTAGCTCCTACTCCATTGAAAATCAGAACAAAACAAGTAAAAAAATAGGTGTAGTAATGGCAGGAAATATACCTTTGGTTGGTTTTCATGACTTATTGTGTGTACTTATTTCAGGGAATAATTTGTTTGCAAAGCTTTCTTCAAAAGACCAGGTTTTGATTCAATTCATTGCTAATCTGCTTATTGCAATTGAACCCGATTTTAAAAACCGCATACAGCTTACTACCGAAACGTTAAAAGGCATTGATGCAATTATTGCAACAGGAAGTAATAATTCGTCGCGTTATTTTGAGTATTATTTTGCTAAATATCCGCACATTATTCGCAAAAACAGAAGTTCGGTTGCGGTTTTGAATGGAAAAGAAAGCCAACAAGATTTAGAAAACCTTGGGCACGATATTTTTATGTATTTTGGATTGGGTTGTAGAAATGTTTCTAAAATTTTTATTCATCAAGACTTTGATATTCAATTGATTTTCAAAAACATAGTAGGTTACAATCAACTTATTCAGCACCATAAATACGCTAATAATTACGACTACAATCGTGCTATTTACCTCATCAATACGATATCGTTTTTAGAAAACGGATTTTCGCTTTTTAAGGAAGATTTTGAGTATTCATCGCCTATTGCAGTTGTTTTTTACGAACGCTTTTCTGATTTGGAGAAACTCAAGAAACGACTACTTTTCGATTCAGACAAAATTCAGTGCATCGTGTCGAATGAAGAAATTGAAGGCTCTTTTGCTTTTGGCGAAGCTCAATTTCCTGCTATTGACGACTATGCAGATGGAATTGATACTATGCAATTTTTGACCGAAAAAATAAAGTAATTTGGTAATTAGTGAACCAAATTAAATTGTATATTTCATTTTGCTTAATTCTTCATTCTCGAATCATAAATAGCTTGTTGCATAGAAGTTCGCACATTCAAATTGTAAATCTGACTGTTTTTGCGTGTAGGAAACACTCTGTTAGACAAGAAGATAAATACAATATTCGCATCTGGGTCTGCCCAAATGAAAGTACCCGTGAAACCGGAGTGTCCAAAACTATTGGCACTCACCGAAGGAGCAGGATACGATTTTTGTAAGCTCAAGGTATCATTTCCAAACAGCGGTTTATCAAAGCCTAAACCACGTCGGTTGCCGTTTTCGGGAAATTGAACACGTATAAATTCTTTCACAGTAGCTTCGTTCAAGTATTGCTCATCGCCATAAGTGCCCATGTTTGCAAGCATTTGCATCAAAATAGCTAAATCATTTGCCGAACCAAAAAGTCCTGCATTGGCTGACAATCCGCTCATTACAATTGCGCCTTCGTCGTGAACTTTTCCGTGAATCAAAGTTTTTCTAAAAAAAGTATCTACTTCTGTTGGAATAATTTGTTTCAACGGAAAATATTTATAAGCGTTGTATTTCAATGAGTTAATGCCCAAAGGACGATAATAATTTTGGTTTAGAAATTCCTCAAATTCTATATTAGTTAAGTTTTTAACTATTTCGGGGTACAGATAAAACGACAAGCATGAATACAAATATTTTCGTTCTTTGCTTAATTCAGCTTCTTTTATTCGTCGGTAAACGTCTTTTTTGTAATCGTTGCGAATAAAAAGACTGTCGTTGATTCGGTAACTAAACAAAGTGGTTGAATCTTTTTGAATAAATTCGGGCTTTGGGTTTCCTTCAGAGTCAAACATTTCAGTCCAAAAAGGAATCCAAGCTTTCAATCCAGCTTGATGTGTTAAAAGTTCGCGCCAATTTAGGTCTTTTTTGTCGCTGTCTTTCCAATCAGTCCAAGTATCTGAAAATTTGGCATCTAAATCAATTATTTTATTGTCGTACAATTTCATTAATGCCATAGTTCCGGCAGCTAATTTTGTAACCGAAGCCAAATCGTAAACATCGGTTGGCATTACTTTTTGCAGATTTTCGTAGGTGTGAAATCCATAAGTTTTGTGCAATACAACTTTCATATCTTTGGCTACCAACACTTGGCAACCCGGAAACGCCCCTTTTTCAATGGCTAAAGTTGCTATCGAATCTATTTTTCGGTTTAAAAATTCCGAGTTTAAATTTGCATCTTCGGGAATAGAATAAGAAAAGCGAGTTTGCTTATTTAGCTCAATTCCAAATCCTTGCACATAATATTCATTTATCGAATCCTTCAGTTTTCCAATGGCTTTAGTGCCACCAAAAATAATTTCAGCACTTAGTTCTTGGTTTAATGAATTTGTCTTTTGAGCAAGAATAACTGCTTGATAATTAGATAAATTACCGAAATCTAATATCAATTTGTTATCTCCAAAAAGCGTGAATACAATTTTCGAGTTTTTACCAATCAATTTGAATAGAGAAATCCATTTCTTAGAAATTCCATTTTTCTGGTTTGCCTCATCTGCATAAAAACTAATAAATACAGTATTGTATTTTTTGAGTTTTTTTACAAGTTGTTCAATGTCCTCTTTTTTTTGATTAAAACCAAGAGAAAAATGGTCTATTTTTGCATATTTATCGAGCCTTTGAGTAAATTCGTTTTGATTGGTTTCGCCTAGATTTAAGCTGGCAAAAGAATGTTTGTCTATTTTAGTAATAGGCAAGCAATTGCTTTCATTTTTAATTACAACTATCGAATTTTGAGCATTTCTGCGGTCTTTTAAGTAATTTTGATAGGGATTTTCTTGCCTTTTAGCGAGTGCTATAAAAAAAAGAAATGCCACCGATACAAAAACAACAAAAATAACAATTAACTTTTTCATAATTAACCAATTAAACGTTAATTTTAACTATATTATTCTATTTACAATCGAAACAAAATGAGCTAATTATTTTGTTTTAATAATTTCAAGAAATCGTTTCTCAGTTCTAGCCGAGTAAGCTTTTCCTTTGTAAAAGAATGCGAAATTTTCGTGGCAACGATTAATGCAGTTGAATTTTCCGATATTTTGTTCTTCAAATTCTTTGAGCATCCATTCTTTTAGTGCTTCTTGTGTACCACCAAATTTGCAATTTGATCCATTGCAAATGTAAATATCTTTATCGAAAGTAAATTCCATGAAAATTGAATATCTTGTTTCAATATGTGCGACACTTTTCAAAATGTAAAGGGCTAAAGCCCTGAAATTCATT
>DZBP01000059.1:0-7392 GCA_022729915.1 Draconibacterium orientale
GATTAATTAAATTATTGAAAATAAACAAGTTATAAAGTCGGAAATCTTAGTTATTCAATATGTATCAGTTTGTTAAACCTTCACAAATTCTTATTTTAAACCCAAACTTTTTGCCGGAATATTGTCAATTCCTTTTGAAATAGCCAAGTCTAAAAGCTGCTCAAGAGCCGTTTTGTCTTCATTATTTTTAACTTTTTGAGTAAGTTTAAATATCAAAGCAGAAATAGTTAAATTCTTTACATCGTTTGAACTCATTCCAAATTGTTCCACAAAATACTTCAATCTATCTTTGAAATTCAAAACAGGAGCTTCTGGATTTTCAGGATTAGGAACATCAAAGTCTGGCAAGAATTTATCTTTCACTTCTCTTATCAACTCACTGTTATTCACCATTCTGTCAATAGATTTGCCTCTTGTAATTGAACCAATAATTTGGTCGAAGAACATGGTTTCGCCACCCACAATATCAATTTTAGCTACTTTCAATGCACTGCTAATTACCTCAGCCTGAGCCATTGCAATATCTTTTTGAATATTGATTCGAGCCAATTGAATTTGTTTGTCTTTTTCAAGCTCAAGTTTAAATTCTTCGTGGTCTTTACCAACTGAATCGAGCAATTTCATTGCTTCTGCTTTTTGTTTCACACCATCGGCTTCAGAGAAATACTTTTGCTTCATTACATCAGCTTCTGCCATTCCTTTATTTTTTTCGGCTACGGCTTTGGCAGTAATTACATTGGCTTCGGCAACTCCTTTATTTTCAACAACTACTGCTTCCGAAGCACCAATTTTTTGAATACCTTCGGCTTCGGCACTAGCTTTGGCTAAAATACCTTTCGATTCGGCAACCGCTTTAAGTTCAATGTTTTTAGCAATTGCTTGTCCTTCAACCATGCTTGCATTTGCTTTCGCTTCAGTAACTTGAGCTTCAGATATTCCAATTGCAGCTTCATTGGCGGCTTTGGCTTCGGCAAGTACTTTTTGTGCAGCAGCATCTCTCACAGCAGATTCTTTTGCAGCTTCAGAATGTATTATTCGTGTTTGTGATTCATAATCAGCAGCTTGTCGTTCTGCCTCTGCCTTTTTAATTTGTTTTACCAAATCTTGTTGTGCCAATTTTTCGGCATTGGTTATAGCTACTTCTTTTTCGCGTTGCGCTAATGCAAATGCTTGAGTATCTTTAATTTTCTCTTCTTCTTGCACTACTGTTTTTTGAACAATTACGCGTTCGCGGATAATATCTTGAATATTTTTCTTTTCTTCTTCTACTGCTTTTTCCTTTTCTATTTGAGCGAGTGTAACGATTCGTTCTCGCTCGTTGATTTCGAGTTGTCTGTCTTTTTCTACCTTTTCGAGTTCTACCAACGAAACACGTTCTTTATTACGTTGAGCTACAATAATTTGTCGTTCTTTATTTTCTTCAGCTATTGCAATTGTCTGCTCAGTTTCGATTCGAGCAGTTTCCGAAATTAATTTTTGCTGCGACCTAACTTTATCTATTTCAGCTTGTTCTCTATTTTTTATGCTTTCAATTTCTCTGCGTTGTTGTTCTTCTTTTTCGGCTAATTGTTTGTTCAATTCCAAAATAGTTTCACGAGCTTCAACGTCTTGTTTTCTAATGGTTTTCTCACGCTCTCTATTAATTTGGTTAGCCAAAATTTGCTGAGTAGAAGTAAGTTCTGCTATTTTTTTAATCCCTTCTGAATCTAAAATGTTATCGGCTTTTAAGAATGCCAAACTGGTTTGTTCTAAATAGTCAATTGCCACATCGTCAAGGTAATAACCATTTAAATCGCGACCAATAATTTCAATAATCTCACGTTTAAATCCTTCTCTTGAATTATACAAATCTACAAAGTCGAAACGTTTTCCAACAGTTTTTAATGCTTCCGAAAATTTAGAATCGAACAAGCTCAAAAGTGTATCTTCCCTTGAAGCTCTCTCGCAACCAATAGCAAAAGCTACATCAGTAACATCTTCCACAGTTCTATTTACACGCACAAAAAATGATACTTTAATATCCGCTCTCATGTTGTCTTTACAAATCAAACCATCTTGTTCTGTTCTGCTAATAGTAATGGTTTTCAGAGTAATATCCATAATTTCGATTTTGTGCAAAACCGGAATTACAAAAAGCCCTCTATCAAACTGCACTTTTGTACCGCCATTTCCTGAGCGCACAAGTGCTCGTCCGTGAACCGGTTTTTGATACCATTTAATAATCAAACCAATGATTAAAAATAGAACTACTCCAATAATTATTACTACCGAAGCAATTGCTGTTCCTAAAAAATTTAATATTATCATACCTTTGCTTATTAGTTTATTTTAAAAAGTTTATGTTATTTTATTATTTTCCATAGAATTTAAAATTCAAAAAAATCTTATTCAAATACATCAATCAAATACAAATCTTTATCGTCAAGGTACTGAATAACAACAATTTTAGTATCTCTTTCAATTTCTTTTCCTTGCATGCTTATTGCATTTAATCGAATGTGTACTCCTTTGTTTTTAATTTCGATTTGTCCTACTTTGTCGTGGCTCACATTTGTAATCGTTATGCCCAATTTTGTTTCAAAATCATCATCTACTTCCTCTGTTTCCAATTTAGCAAATACTTTTACCAATGGCTGAGTTAAAGCCTTAGAAACAAACAAACTAGCAATTACAATTGGAATTAAAAAAATCAACGATAACAATATACTCGAATTACCCAGATAATGATTGATTACAACAGAAAGAAACCACATTGGCAACGCCCAAAAGGTAAGAAATACCATAAATGGAATTTTGCCTAAGTTAAAAAATGAAAGCACAGCATTCAACCAACTGACATCTATATTTTTACCAATTTCCTTATTAATATCTTTTTCAATAGTAACTTGCTTATCTATTGAAACTTGTTTATCAATAGTTATATGTTTGTCAATAGAGATGTGTTTTTCGATATTTGCATCAAGAAAATTCATATCGAGCATTCCTACAAGCACCGATAGCCAATAAATTAAAGTAAATACTAAAAATCCGGTAGGAATAATATTTACCCATGAAAAAGTTTCATTAAAAAATTCTATCATTTGTTAGATTTATAAGTAATGAACCAAAATTAATTCTCTGCTTAACTTTGCCAAGTGCATAAAATTAATTTGAAAATCAAAATTTTACTCCAAACAAAAACAGCACTTATGCTTAAATTTCTAAAAAAAATACGTTGTATGTAAAAAAGAGTTTAAGTACTCTTACAAAAGTTCTTCCGCTTTTTATTAACGTAAGTCGCTAATTAATAGCTAAGAAGTTTAGAATAAAATAGGTCTTAGACCTTAAAATCAATAAAACTTGTTGCAAAAAAAATATTCATTTGTTGCAAAAAGAATATTCAAATATACAAAATTCCTTTCAAAAAAAAACATTTTTCTGTAAAAAAAAACCGGACTAATTAAAAGTCCGGCTTTATTCTCTATGTATTAACTACTTAGCGTTAGTTTTATTTCTAAAAAAAACTACACTGGAGGAGTCATATTCATTTTAGCTTTCAAAGCAGCAAGTGCATCGGTTGATGAAGTATTTGATTTGTCGAGCGCTTTGTTCAACTCATCGTCCACAGTACGGCTTTCGTCAGCAATGTCAGCATAAGCATCAGACAAAGCTTCGTCTTGTTGTACTTTTTCTTTCATTCTTTCGAGCATTGCAACTGTTCCCGAAGAATCAATTTGCGAAAGTTGTTTGTTTACGTTTTTAGTAGCGGTGCTCACTTTTGCACGAGCTTCAAGCGTACGCAATTCGTTTTCCCATTTTGAAATGTGTTGACGCAATTGTTTGATTTTAGCATCAAGCTTAGCTACGCTAGCTTCATGGCGTTGATATTCAGCAGCGTTGCGTTCCATTTCTACTTTTGCTTCTTCTTTCTTTTCCAAAGCAATAGCAGCCAAACGGTCAGCCTCGGCAGGGTCAATTTGACCTTGTTGAGCACGTTGCAACAAAAGAACGGCTTTCTTTTCGTAATCAATCATTTTTTGTTTTGCAGTTTCTGAATCGTTACGAGTACGAATAGAGATAGCTTTTACTTGAGCCAAAGCGTGTAACGACTTGTCAAGGTCTTCTTTCAAATCTCTGATTCCTTGATTTGCCATTTTAATCGGATCTTCCAATTTATTGATGGCGTTGTGAGCTTCTGCTTCACCTATTTTAAATAATCTACTGAAAATTCCCATTTTGTAATCTCCTATATTTAAAGTTGTTATTACTATTTTTTTTAATATTGAAATTAAATTTTACTGTGTTTTATTATTTTAAAAACTCTTATTCTAATTTTTTGAAAGCGCAATAATTTCATTTGAAAACTCAGCCATCATCAAGCTAATTGAATTGATTGAAGCTTCAATTTCATTTAAGTCGAGGTTTTCGAGTTGTAAAGTATCTCTAAAAACCACTCGGTTCGAATCTTCGTCTAAAACAAAAGCTCCATGAACCACTTGCCCGTTCAATTGAAGGAGGCGTTTATAGACATCTTTTTTGCCATCGGGTACTTCAAAAATGGTTTGTTCCATAATCAAAATAGGTTCAGCTACACCAATTACAAGGTCACTAATGCCAGCATCTTCTTTGTTGATAATGAAAACCTCATCTTCTGAGTTTTCAAAACTTATCGGAAGTTCCAGGTCGATAAGGAAATTTTTTACTTTTTCAAAATAACTTGCCATCTTTTCTTGAATTTTAAAAGTTTTTTTTTCAGTTGAATTTATAAGCTGTTTTTCTTTTTTTTCAACTCTAAGAAAAAAATTATTGGTTTATTGCTTTTTTTTCTTAAATTTGTTACTTCAAATATAGGAAATAATTTTGAATTGCTAAAATTTTTAGCAAATATTTTTAGTTAAAAAAAGTTAAATGACAAATTTCGGTAAAAACATAAGGAAGATTAGAACAGTTAAAAAGCTGAGCCAGAGCGCATTTGCTGACCTTTTCAAGCTCAAAAGAGCGAGTGTAGGAGCTTACGAAGAAGGCAGATCAGAGGCAAAAATTGATACTGTGGTAGAAATTGCTAAATATTTTAGTTTGAGTTTGGAGCAACTAATTGTAAAAGAGCTTACTGTAAATGAAATTACTCACTTCGACCCGATAAAAGCAACCCTTAAAAAAGCCAAAAATGGAAATATTTCTCACGAAATAAAGCTAATAAATTTAGCAAATGCTAAAAATTATATCAAAAACTTTTCAGATTCCACTTTTTTAAACTCGCTTTGTACGCTTTCTTTGCCCAATATTAATCCAGACATGATTACCTTTGAACACGCTGATTGTGAGATGAATAACGGCGAAAATGGCATTTTTAAGGGCGATTTGCTCGTTTGCAAAAAAATTACTGACTTAAAAAAAGAGCTAATTTTGGATATTGTTTATGTTTTTGTTTTAAACAATGAAATTCTGGTGCGCATACTGGTTAGTTTCGACTCCGAAATAGTTGTAAAATCAGATACTTTAGAATATTCTATCAACGCTTTTAATAGTTCAGAACTCATTGAAGTTTGGTCAATTGAATACATTATTACAAAAAAAATAGCTTCGACTAAAGGTTTAAATCATCGTTTGGATTCTATCGAAAATAAATTAGAACAACTTTTACAATCGAGCAAAAAACAAGTAATTGCTAAAAAAAATAGCTAAAAAAAAGGCTTGTAACAATATTTTTGTTACAAACCTTTGATTTTTAAGATGTTTCAATTCGTTTTCTATTCATTCATTTTTTTACAAATTCAAAATAGACCATTAGTATAAAAAGTTCAAACCAATATACAAGCCCGATGCTCCATCTTGTGGATTTAATGCACGCCCGTAATCGATGGCTACAATAAAATTTCGGTTCATAACAAAGTGAAAACCACCGCCTACCGCTGCGTGCAAACGCTCATCGTCGGTTGAAAAGTTGGCTAATTTCTCATCGGCTGGCACATCACTTAAATCAAGTTCGTATTCTTTTAAAACCATTCCGGCATCGAGAAATGTGCTAAGCGCAAGGTATAGATTTTGACCTAAGAACTTACCTTTGAAGAACTTCCAACGAAGTTCGGCATTTCCTAAACCTACCGATTCGCCTACAACTCGGTTGCGCAAAATGCCTCTAATTGTTTTTGCTCCACCAAGTCCATCGCGCGTGCTGAATGTGCTATAATAAAATGGCAACATATAAAAAGGAGTTTCGCCACCAATTTTAGCTTGATACGATAAGCGCAAAGCCGCCGACAAACGATTTTCTACAATCGGAATATACTGTCTGTGAGTAAGAACTAAGTTGCTGTAAGCAAAATCGTTACCTAAAAACGAAGGCGAAAGCACAACTAAAGCTTCAGTCCACATTCCTTTGGTAGGATTTGGTTCTTCATCGCGCGTATCGTACACAAAACCAAGCTTTAACTGAGTTGTTATGCCTCCATCTTTCTCATCAGCTTTGATAAGTTCCCAATTTATGAATTTATCGTAAAGTAATTCTTGCTCAGGGTCTAAATATGAAATGTCGGTTGTGTCTAAATCGCCATTAATGTTGGCAACATCTACTGTTGCAATATCAATTTTATTGAACTGAAAACCAGCATACCATCTAAATTTTTTGCCAATGATTTCGCCCCAAAAATCCGATTTTAACATGATTTGCTTGCGGTCGTAACGATAATAAGCACGTGACAGATAATCTTCACCACTTTCTTGGTCAGAAAAATCAGCGTTAAAAACTGATTTTGCGCCGTTAAAGCCATAAAAATCAAGTGCTTTTTCAGTAAATAAACTCGTTTCGAGTTGCATACGAACTTTTGGAATCAGATATTCCGAATCGTACCGCAAAATCGTTTGTCCACTGCCTTTGGTCGTTTTCGACCATTCGGCGTAAAGAGAATGTCTGTATTTTGGATATTGCGAACCGTCGCCAAACCAATACAAATTGGTGAGCGCACCATACCGAAATCCAACGTCGGTATCGTAAGCAATAGCTGGTAATACACCAAAAGTAAAGCCTGTTTTCACCTCAGCCGAATCGGTCTGAGCCTGCACGTTGAGCAAACTTAGCTGCAAGAAAAGTGCAAGCAAAATAAAAAGATTTTTTTTCATACGTACTTGGGTTTTAAATTAATTCTAAGTTAATTATTCATTAGTTGATTTACTTTATTGAGAATCCAATCAAGCTGCTCTTCGCGAGTTAAATAACTGTTATCTAACACATAAGCATCATCAGCTTTTCTCAAAGGGCTTTCTTCTCTGTTGGAATCGATAAAATCACGCTCTTCGATATTTTTTTTAATCTCTTCGATATTTATAGAGGTATCAGTTGCCGAAAGTTCTAAAAAGCGTCTATTTGCACGCACTTCAACGGAAGCGGTCATAAATATTTTCAAATCGGCGTTA
>DZBP01000059.1:7492-17275 GCA_022729915.1 Draconibacterium orientale
GCAAGTTGCTTTGCCACAGTGCTTTTGCCACACGAGGAATGTCCGTCGATAGCAATTGTTAATTTTTTCATTTTTTAGTATTTTTGTGCCCAAAAAAAGCAATTTTTGAGACAACTCAATTTAATTTCTATTTATTTTTTTTAGAATTTCTGAAGGAACTGCATTTTTATGAACCATAAAGGACATCGTTTTGTAAGCAACAAAATTGTCTGAAGCATAAAAATATCCTTTGATTCCGGCATTTTCACCCCATGAATTTTTCACATAAAAATATTCATTTTGGTTTTTGTCGGTAGCCAAACCAACTATGTGCATTCCGTGGTCGTCGGTAGTTTCATAATTTTCGAAAGCAAGCTGTCGCATTTCTTGTGTAATTTCAAGCTCTTCAACGGGTTGCACAAGATGGTTTTTCACCTCATCGCGCGAAAAATAACTTAAATCTTTTGAAGGCACCAAAGCCACTGCGTTAGCATTTGAAAAACCTTTTTCACTTACATCACTTGCCCAAGCTACTGAATAATTGTTGTTTATCGCATTTTTCATTACAGAAATCATTTCATTTACCGGCAAATTTATAACTTTTCCCCACGACCAATTATCGGGCACTTCCATTATAAACTGTTCGTAAAAATTGTGGTGAGTATATGAGGAAAAATACATATAATCCGATGATTTTAAACCCACTACATTATCTGCAAAAGTTCTAGGAGTATATTCTTTTCCTTTGTAAGTAAAAATTTCGGGGCACTTACCTAAATAACTATCAAGCAATGCAATAAACCCATCAATCCAAGCAATCGTAGGTTTTTCACTTTTGATAACTACATCTACATAAGCCTTTAACACAGCATCAAGCTCAGAATGGTCATTTAAAGTAGTTCCGTAATTCAATCCGGCATAAACTTCTTGAGGCACTAATCCATAATTATCCATCACATTGATAGCATCTTGCAGAGCTCCACCCCCAGAAAAATTAACGGTTCCATGCATTTTTACATACAATTTTGCTTTGTCGATATACGACATTCTAACTACATACATTTCAGACAAATCCACTTCGGGCTTACCTAAGCGCAGCATTTCTGATTCCACAAACGAGAGAGTTGAATAACTCCAACAAGTGCCTGAACTTGCTTGGTTTTTGACTGATGTAGTTGCTACATTACTGTTCAATTTAAACTCAAAATTTGTCTGAGCATGAGCAGTAAAATTGATAAAAGTTATAAAAATAACTAAAAATTTAAAATATTTTTTCATTTTAATGTATTTATTTATAATTGATAGTATTAAATTTATTCCATTAAATTTTTGGGTCTTAGATGCCATTCTAACTGATTATCATACAGTTTCAAGTTACTCCATGAATCAATATTTGCAATAATAGATACGATATTGGCAGTGGACATTTGACTAAAAATAGTAGTAAGATTGGTTACAAAATTTTCTACCGTAGGATTGTGTCCAACTAAAAGCACACAATCAATGTCATTATCAAGTTCATACAGGCTATCGAGCATATTGGATTCGTCGCCATAATAATAATTTGGATTCCAAAGAATTTTCCCTTTATAATTCAAAGAGCTTTTAACAAAAAAAGTTGTCGATTTAGCCCTTTCAGCAGGAGAAGAAATAATTAAATCGGGTATTTTGTTAAGTTTTCGTAAATATTCGCCCATAAAAAGAGCAGCCTCTTCACCTCTTTTATTCAAAGGACGTTCAAAATCCTTTTGTCCAGCCCCCCAGTCGGATTTAGCATGACGCATTATTAATATATTTTTCATCAATTTCTAGTTTTGAGGATAAAAAAACTTATAGAAAAATAGCATCTGAAATTCAATAGAACTTTTCCAATAATCCCAAGAGTGTTCTCCGGGGCGAACAATAAAATCGTGTGGAATTTTTAGTTCGAGCATTTTATTATGTAGCTTTTTGTTAATTTCATAAAAAAAATCATCTTTTCCGCAATCAATTATTAAAGCTACATTTTTACCTTGTAACTTTTGTATTTGATGGAAAACGGAATTTTTAAGCCAAACCTCTTTGTTTGTTTCGTAATTTCCTAATCTTAAAGCAATTTGCCACGATTTTGGTTTAAAAGTCAAATCCACTCCTCCACTCATACTTCCGGCTGCGCCAAAAACATCGGAGTGATTGATTGCCATGAGCAAAGCGCCATGTCCGCCCATGCTCAAACCTGTAATAGCTCTGCCTTTGGGCGATTTTATAGTCCTATATTTTGAGTCAATTTCTGCAATTACTTCCGAAGAGATGTGTGTTTCGTATTGGTATTTTTTATCGATAGGGCTGTTTACGTACCAACTAGAGTAACCTCCATCAGGACAAACAATTATCACATTCATAACATCGGCAAAAAAAGTAAGTTTTGGCACTTTCTTTAAAAACATACTATAAGTGTCGCTAAATCCGTGTAGAATATAAATTACTGGGTATTCTCTGTTTGATTGTGAATAATTTTCTGGTTTTATAACAATAGCTCCTATTTGAGAATTCATAGATTTACTAGCAATTAAAATACTATCAACGCTTGCAGAAAAAACAAAAGAAGTGTAAATTATTGCAAAAAAACTCAAAATAAAACGCATTTTCTTCATATCAAATTTATTTAATTCGTTTATTTAAACTAGAAAAACTATTTTAACTTTTAATACTCAATTTCAAAAAAAATATTGATGTAAATATAAATAAAACGATTATATTTTATATATTTGCTTAATTTTTTTTTCAAAAATAACTAATTTTCCTGAAACAAAATAAAATTTCATTTTTTTCAGACAAAACAACGACAATTAAATTGTACAATATTTTTGTAATTAATTAATAATAAACAAAATAGATTTTCTTAGAATTTTATTTTGAATTGATTTTTTATTTAAAACTAGTTTTGCAAAAATTAATTTGAACTAAAATTATTGAAATCAAGCTTGAAATAATTTTTTATTCATCCGACTAATTTATAATTGATTTAAAGATTGTAATATACAACTGGTTATCAAATCGTTATATTTAGTAGAAATTTTAAAAATACTTTAAAATAAAATAATTTGCTCAAAAAAAAAAGTAACAAAGCTAAGCAATAGATTTTTAATCACTTTTTTCGGAAAATAAAAATATGCATCTGTGCTATTTTATTTGGAGCAAATATTTTTGTAATCCAATGAATTTTAATCACTTAGTAAAGTAAACTATACAATTAAATTTGGTTCACTACTTAAGATTGCTTTTAGTTCAAAAAAAAACTTAATTTTATAAAAAAAAAAACTAAATTTGTTTCGTTGCATAAAACAAGCACTCGTGCTTTTTTAAATTGAGTAAACATTTTTGTTATTAAATAAATATCAAACACTTGGCAAAATAAAATATCCAATTGAATTTGGTTCACTACATAAATGGATATTGGAAAATATTTTTTTTAACAATTTTGAACTTATGAAACTTTAAATAAGAAATAATGAATAGAGTACGTTTTTCGGTAGGTACAAAGTTAATGACAATTTTTGTTTTTTTCAGCATCATAATTGTTGTAAGTGGCATTTTTTTGTTCAAAACAATGGAACAATTTAAAACAAATATTGATGAAAACAAACAAAAATATTTGCCATCTATTGCGCTTTTAAATGACTTAAATAGCCAAATAAAAACAACTAATGAGTTGATTTTGATATGGATATATGTAGAAATAAATAGAAATACACGCAGCAAAAATTTGCTGGACAACTTAGTAGGTTATAAAATTCCAAACACTTTAAGCCAAATAAATGAATATGAAAAAACTTGGGACAAAGAGCAAAAAATACAATTTGCAGAGATAAAACAAAACCTGAATTTGTTGATGAGCGAGCAAGCAGAAATAATGCAAAAGCTTGAAAATGAATCAGATTATAGCATTGAAGCAAACTTTTTTGCCATCAAAAATAAATTTGGAACAAACCAACCGCTAACCGAATTAGGACTTGAGGTTTCAAAAAAAATAGAAATTTTGAGAGAAAACTTTAAGAATGAGCATAATGCAAACCAATCGGAACTGCTTTCAATGTACAAAAATACAAGAACTTCATTGTATTTTAGAGCATTTATTTTGGTGGTTATAGCCATTTTTATGGGAGTTTTGAGTACTCAAAAAATTATTAGACCTATAAAACAAATAAAACAAGTTTTAATTAGTTTAAGCAAAGGTATTTTGGTGGATTCAAAAATAAAACCGCAAGACGATGAAATTGGAGATATTTTGCAAGCTATAAACAAATTAACCAAAGGTTTAAGAGAAACTGCTAATTTTAGCCAAGAAATTGGAAAAGGGAATTTTACCTTAGAATTTGTTCCTCTAAGTGAAAAAGATATTCTGGGAAATTCGCTAATAACAACCAAAAATAATCTACAAGAGGCGGAAAAGGAAAGGAAAAAAAATCAGCAAAAAGAACAACAACGCAATTGGCGAGCAACAGGTGTGGCAAAATTTAGTGATTTTTTAAGAAATAACAGCAACAATTTAGATAAATTTGCGTATATACTCATAAGCGAATTGGTTCAATATTTGGAAATACAACAAGGAGGTTTCTTTTTGCTCGAAAACGAAAATACAGAAAACAGTTATCTGGAGCTGAAAGCCTCGTATGCTTACGAAGTAGTTGCAACAGAAAGCAAAAAAATAAAACCGGGCGAAACGCTTGTAGGTCAATGCTTTTTAGAAAAAGAAAGCATTTATATTACAGAAGTTCCTGCAAATTATTTGCAGATAAGTTCAGGTTTAGGAAGTGAAAGCCCTGCTTCTATCTTACTGGTTCCCATGAAGATAGAACAAACTGTTTATGGAATTGTAGAGTTAGCTTCGTTTGGGCTGTTTGAGAAATATAAAATTGACTTTGTCGAAAAAATCTGCGAGTCAATTGCAAGTGCCATTTCGGTTATAAAAAACAACGAGCATACCGAAAAATTACTTGAAGAATCGCAAATTTTAGCCAATCAATTGTCTGCCCAAGAAGAAGAAATGAGGCAAACGCTTGAAGAAATGCAAGCTACACAAGAAGAAATGGGTATGCAACTAATTGAAGAAAAAGAACGCGAAGAAAAAGAAACAGCAAAATATTTGAGCGAAATAAAACAATTGAAGCTTAAATTAGAAGAAAATATTGAACAAATTAATACTCAAAATTTAGAATTTAATAATTTAATGCATAGCATAAACAATTCGATAGGAATGGCTTTTCTTTCTTTCGATGGGAAATATATTGCAGTGAACGACAAATATTTAAGCCAGACAGAAAGCTCTAAAAAATTGTTGTTGAGTCAAAATCTACATTTCTTTGTTCGTACAGAAACCAAAGATTCTGAAAATTATAAGCTTTTTTGGGAAAATTTAAAACAAGGAAAGATTCAAAGTGCTACAAATCACTATCATTTTAATAACAAAGATTTTAATTTTTTCGAAACTTTTACGCCAATAAAAAACGAAAAACAAGAATGGACAAAGATTATTTTGATGAGCTATGTAGTTTAAAGAAATAAAATATTCTATTCAAAATTATAAATATTTTACACTTTTTCTTGAAAAACTTACAAAAACAGTTAAAAAAATGAACATTTTTTTTATAACGAACAATATTTTTGAATCCCGAAACTATCCGCTAGAAATTATTTTAACGGTAGCTCTGATTTCAATAGCCGGATTATTATTTTTTTATAACAAAACGATAAAAAAAGAAAAAAAAATATTACTAAACTTAAAAAATGAAGCCGATTATAAATCAAAAGATGCTGAACTTTTAGATATTTTAATCGAAAATATACCTTTTAATATTTATTTTAAAGATTTAGAAAACAAATTTACGCGAATCAATTCAAATCAAGCTCGCATCTTGGGATTAAAAAACAATGACGATGCTATTGGAAAAAGCGATTTCGATTTTTTTGAACACGCACATCTTGCATTTGACGACGAACGCAAAATAATTGAAACTGGCATTCCGCTTATTGATGTGGTAGAGCAAATCAAAGACAGCAAACGAAATGTAATGTGGGTATCGACCTCTAAATTACCAATTTACGATTCTAATGGAAAAATTACAGGCATTGTAGGAATTACGAAAGACATAACACAAAGTATTTTGGACAGACAAAATTTGATTGAAGCCAAACGAAAAGCAGAAGAAGGTGAACGTTTAAAATCCTTTTTCTTTGCCAATATGTCGCACGAAATTAGAACGCCTATCAATGCAATTGTAGGCTTTTCGGATTTATTGTTGCAAAAAGAACTCGATGCCGATTCAAAAAAATATTTAAAATACATTATTAATAGTGGTGATACTTTAATGAATTTAATTGAAGACATAATAAATATTGCAAAAATAGAGGTAAATCAGCTAAGAATTACTTTATCGGACATAAAAATTTACGACATTTTTGAAGAAGTTTTTAAGTTTGCTGAAAATAGGAAATTGCACTTAAACAAAGACAATTTGGAAATTAAATTTGAATATATTGAAACTCAAAAGGATTTAATTATCAAAACCGACGAATTTAGGGTAAAACAAATTTTGAACAATTTTGTAAGTAATGCGTTAAAATTTACGGACGTAGGAAGTATTACTATTTCATATAAGATATTAGATAACAAAAAGTTACATTTTTTTGTAAAAGACACAGGCAATGGGATTCCAAAAGACAAACAAAAAATTATTTTTCAACAATTTGGACAGGTTGAAGAAGATTTAACCAAAAATAGAGCAGGAACCGGACTGGGGTTGTCTATTACCGACAACATTGTAAAACTGATGAATGGCTCAATGTGGCTTGAATCGGAAATAAATTTAGGAAGCACTTTTTTTGTTGAGCTGCCTACAAATAGTTAGTGTTTTTTTAGATTTTGAAAGAATTGAATTCTAAAAAAAACAGATACAAAAACAACTAAAAATATAAAATCTAAAAACATGAACGAATACAATTGGGAAAATAAAATTATTATTGTAGCTGAAGATATACAAATTAATTTTAAATTGATAGAATTAATCCTAAAAAAAACAAATATAACGCTTTTTTGGGCAAAAAATGGAGAAGAAGCTATTGATTTAGCCAAAAAACATGAAGTTGATTTGATTCTTATGGATATTCAAATGCCAACGTTAAATGGTTTCGAAGCTACAAAAGCCATAAAACTTTTTAAATCCAATGTTCCTATTATAGCTCAAACTGCTTTTACTATGAATGAAAAAGAAAATAGCTTGAAAGCTGGCTGCGATTCATATATTTCAAAACCAATCAACAAACGTGAATTACTTTCTTTGATTGACCAATATTTTAATGCGGAAAATAAATAACAGCTTTTTCTTAGAAAACAAAAAACATTACGAACTCAATAGCAACAACTTAGCGCAATTTATAAAACAATTGATTTTAAGCACTTACTTTCTAATTATTGTTTTTTAAACACAGAAATTTCGTATAATCTTGGCCAATTTTTGCCAGTTACATATATTTTATTCTCTGCTTTGTTGTAAGCTATTCCATTGAAAACGTCTATATTTCTATGGTCGTCGGCTTTGTCGAGTATCGTTGTAAAATCAATCCTTTTTAGAACTTTTCCGGTATTTGGGTCGATGCAAACAATTTGTTGTTCGCCGTAGATATTTGCCCAAATTTCGTTGTTAATAAACTCTAATTCATTAAGATACGTAATTGGACCTTTGTCGTCATACACTTCAATGCGGCTAAGTTCGTTGTAGTTTTGCGAACTCAAATAATACAAAGTAGCTGTTCCATCGCTCATTACAAGTGAGTCGCCTATAGTAGTAATTCCCCAGCCTTCGCGTGGGTAATTGAATTTATCGAGCAATTGAAAGGTGTTCAAATCGTAAACAAAACCGACATTGGAACGCCAAGTTAGTTGTATAATTTTATTGTCATGCAGTGTAATTCCTTCGCAAAAATAATCGTCTTGAATGGTATGGTTTTGCAAAATAGCACCTGTTTTTAAATCTACTTTTCTCAGAGTTGAGTATCCTTTGAGTCCGGTGCTTTCGTACAAAAATCCATTGTGCCAAATCAAACCTTGAGTGTAGGCTTTGCTGTCGTGTTCGTAGGTTTTGAGCTTTTTGTAAGTATATTTTTCGGGAATTATATCCGACAAAAGTTCAATGCTTCTGCTAGATGTTGTTTTTTTTCCTGCATGGAAACTCTCAACTTTGAACACAGAAATTCCAACTTTTGCATCTTTTGAGTTCCAATTTAATTTTATGTTGCTCTCTAAAAAGGAATCAATTCGTTTATTATTTGCAAAAACAACAACAGAATCGAACGACAATGTGTCTTTTTCATTAACAGATAAAGCAATTTCTTCTCCAATTCGAGCTTTTACCTGAGTAATTGAAATTTCAATGGTCGAAGGCGCTTCGGACGATGAGTTTGAGTTATTTTCGTTATCGGTTGAAGTATTATTTTCACTGCGAACACAAGCAAAAGCAATGAAAAAGGCAAAAATAAAACTAATTTTTTTCATATACAATCAATTTCTAAAAAATATCTTCTGTAATTTGATAAATAAACATGAGTATTCCTAAAGCAAAAAGAGAAAAACGTGTAAAATTTAAAATACTTTTAAGTTTATCGTATTCACCTTGTTCCATTTCAAGTTGTTTTGCATTTTGTCTAAAAATAGGATGCAAAGATAAAAACAAGGGGCTTGCAATAACCCAAATAGTTGAATTAGTGTAGTTTCCGGTAGTAAAAAACAGATAACCTGCCACCGACAGCAAAATAAGAGTAGCTGCAATACTGGTAATATTTTTTCCTCGCATATTTTTTTTGAATTTTATAAGTTATAGAAATTTTAGATTTCTAAATTAAAATTTTGTCGTTTGATGGCTTCCAAAAACATTTTTGAGAACAATTCATTGTTTTGCTTTGTATAACGAACATCAGTAAAAACCTGAGCTAGAGTCTTTTTATTGTTTTCAGATACAAATTTTCGATTCGTTTCCAATGTTTCCTTATCTTTGTAGATTTCGTCAATTTGTGAGTCTGAGTAGTTGCTGTAAGTTTCGTAATGCACTACGCCATTTAAAGGCAATCGTTCGGCTTGAATTGGATTTTCGTCGGCATAACCTACTGTAAGAGTGGTAATTGGCACAACGCCTTTGGGTAGATTCAATACATCAATAATTTTGTCGGTTAAATAGGTTGTTGTTCCTAAGTAGCAAATTCCCAAACCTTTAGCTTCGGCAGCAACGGCTACGTTTTGTGCAACCAATAGCGCATCAATAGCCGCAGTGAAAAACGATTGAAAATTATTGTAACCAGGTATTGCCTGGCGCAATTCGCACCATTTGTTGAAACGGTTGAAATCGGCACAAAACGTAAGCACTACGGGGGCTTGCTTTACCATATTCTGCTTGAAATGACATTCCCAAAGTTGGTTTTTAATTTCTTCTTTTTGGCTAACTATAATACTGTAAACCTGCATATTACCGGTAGTTG
This sequence comes from Draconibacterium orientale, assembly GCA_022729915.1. GTDB lineage: Bacteria > Bacteroidota > Bacteroidia > Bacteroidales > JAIFNL01 > JAIFNL01. The sequence goes on from DZBP01000059.1 coordinate 16,979, forward strand.
ATGCACGTGTTCCGGCTTCAAGAATTTCATTGAGCAAATTTTGCGGAATGAAATCGGGTTTGTATTTTCGTATAGTTTTGTGCTGCAATAATGTTTGTAACATACTGTATATTAATTACTTTTACTTACTATTTTTTAAAAGTCAAATAGTTTTGTTTTGATAATTTTGTTCGGTCAAAATTCAAAGAAATAATGTGCCAAAATTAGATTTTAAATTTAGATTTTTCAAAAAAAAACAATTTAAAGATTATTTTAATTTTCTAAACAAAACTAAATTGTAGAAAAATAGACAAAGCT
>DZBP01000237.1 GCA_022729915.1 Draconibacterium orientale
GTTAATTGTTAATTGTTAATTGTTAATTGTTAATTGTTAATTGTTAATTGTTAAATTGTTAAATTGTTAAATTGTTTTCATTTATATTTTTTCACTTTTCACCTTTCACCTTTCACTTTTCACCTTTCACTTTTATCTTTTATCTTTTATCTTTTATCTTTTATCTTTTATCTTTCACCTTTCACCTTTGTTATGCAAAGTTATAAATATCTTTTAATATTTGTACTATTTTTTCGAGAAGTTTATTTTCGCCAATTGGCTTGGAAATAAAAGCTTTCGCTCCTAAATCTTTACACTTTTTAATGGCATCGGGAGTTGCTAATGCGCTTACAATAACTACCGGAATATTTTTGAATTCATCGTTTAGTTTCACTTCTTTTAAAAATGAAAATCCGTCTATTTTTGGAAGCATTAAATCTAGTAAAATAAGTTCAAACGTTTGTTTTTGAAGCAAAGCACGAGCAATGCTTACGTTTTTGGCAATGCTAATTTTGAAGGTATCCATTTCTTCAAAAATAGATTGCATAAGCATTGCACTTGCTTCGCTGTCTTCAACAACAAGTATTTTTATATGATTTTTAAAAATCCTCATATTCGTTATCTAGTTTGTTAGAGGCTAGATTTAAATGAATACTTTTTTCAGAACCTGAGTGAAAAAGGTTTGAATGTTTAATTTTATTTCTATTTCGTGTCGATTTGTAAGTTTGAGCTTGATGTTTTATATCTACTTTGAAATAACTTACAAAATCCTTGAGCATTTCGGCTTGGCTCGAAAGTTCTTCGGCACCAGAAGCTAATTCTTCGGCAGCGGCAGCATTTTGTTGAGTAACTTGGTTTAGCTGTTGAATTGCCGTATTTACTTGGTTTGCGCCCGAAGTTTGCTCTACACTTGCAGCCGAAATTTCTTGAACAAGACTTGCTGTTTTTTCAATTTCCGGAACAATTTGCATCAAAAGTTTTCCGGCATTGTCCGAAATTTCAACACCTTCTTTCGATACGTTATCTATTTCGCTAGCAGCTTTGGCACTTTTTTCGGCAAGTTTGCGCACTTCGGCGGCTACTACGGCAAAGCCTTTTCCGTGTTCGCCGGCTCTAGCTGCTTCAACGGCTGCGTTGAGTGCCAAAATATTGGTTTGGAAAGCTATTTCATTAACAATTGCTATTTTTTCGGTAATCTCACGCATTGCAGCTACTGAGCGGTTGCTGGCATCGCTTCCTTTTTTGATGCTGCTTGCAGCTTGGCGAGCTATGCGTTCGGTTTGTTGAGCATTGTCGGTATTTTGTTGAATATTTGCACCCATTTGCTGCATCGAAGCCGAAACTTCTTCTGCCGATGAAGCTTGCTCTGATACGCCTTGCGACATTTCTTGCGAAGTAGAACTCATTTCCAAGCTTGCAGATGCAATATTGTTTGCGCCTGTTATTATGTTAGTTATCACTTCTTTAAGCTTTTCAGCCATATTGGTTAATGCTTTAGCTAAGTCGCCAATTTCATCTTTTTGGTCCACATCTATTTTTTGCATCAAATCGCCACCGGCAAGTGCGATGGCAAATTCAACTCCTTTGCGCACAGGTTCGGTAATTAAACGAGTAATGTACATGGCAAGTAAAATTCCTACTACCATAGCTATAAGCAATCCAATAATCATAATTATACTCGATGAGCCTAAAAGAAGTACGGCATTTTCAGCAATCGATTCTGTATGATTAATTCCTGCTAATGCCACTTCTTTTGCATGAACCAAAACTAAATCTCTTATTTTTTCACGCTCAGCACTTACTTTTTCTATTTCAAGCCAATTTACTAGAAATGCTTGCATAGAACTTTTATAAATTTTTGAAGATTTTTCTATTTCATTTAAATTGGTAATCCCTTCGGTTAATATAGTTATTGGTCGCATAATCTGAATTTCGGCGCTAATATCAAAAGCATCAATAGCTGTTTTGTAATTATTGGGGTCGCGCAGTGCTTGGTATTTAAAGTTGGCAACTCTTAGTGCGTTTCCTTTGTCAATTATTTTATTTATTGTATTGATTTTTAAAACTAATAACGTTTTAGAACTGCTTGCTTTTTTTGATCCGGTTGAATTTTCGAACAAAGAATTCTGAAAATCTAAATATGCATTGCAATTTTTCATAAATTCAGTTGCAGCTTCGTCCATATCGTTGCGCAATGAAGCTAATTTCTCATTCAAAGTCTGAGTTTGATGCATTAAATTTTCATACTGAGTAACATCTGTTTTTAAGATACTTACATTTTCTTTTAGTTTATCCAAATTCTTTGCAGTTGCTAAAAGTTCATCAGCTTTAATCAAACTTTGTTTAATTTCGTTCATATTATCATTTGCCAAGTCCAAATATTCTTTTTCTTCGGTAAATGCGTAACCGCGCATATTATACATGGTTACTTGCGAGGCTCTTTCTATTTCATTGGCTATTTTTACTTCCGGAATGTATTCACTGTCTAGCTTTTTAGCTTCCGACGAAACATTTTGCATATTTATGATAGCCAAAATGCCCAAAAACGCAGAAATTGCGATTAAGATTCCAAATCCTAATCCCAGTTTTTGTCCTAATTTTAAATTACTAAAATTCATAAATTTATTTTTTAGTTGAATGATTACTCAATTTATTTTGCACGTGCAAATTACATTTTTTTCTAGAACAATAAACATTTTTAATAGGTATAAGAAACCCGCTTTCAAATTATATTTCGTTTAAAAAAAAACTGTAATTTTATTTATTTTAAGCTGTAATTTTCTAATTTAAATATTATTTTCTATTTTTGGGACAAAATATTTTTTTGTTTATTTTTGACATAGAAATTCTTTGCAAAATTTACTTTCTTTTTGTTTTTATTTTTTTACTTTTCATGCAAAAATTATTGAAGTGTTTGTGTAGTTTAAAAACAAAAATTAAATAGTAGTTTTTGAAATACAGAATTTTAAGAATACGAAATCATTTATTATGAATTATCCAAGTATAATCAATACTTTAATCGAAAAATGTAAATTATCTCCACAAGAGAGTGATATTTTCACGTTGGGTTTGCATTTAATCGAATTTAAAAGAGGCGAAAGTTTGTTAAAACAAGGAATTTGTTCAAAACAATTGTTTTTCATTGCTTCCGGTTTGGTAAAGCTTGTTATTGAAGGATACAAGGAAAGAAGTTTCATTTTTGATTTAGCTACAAAAGGAGAAATATTAGGCTTTAATGCAATTTTGAGCAATTTACCCAATTATTTTTCAGCAATCGCACTTTCGTCTGTTTCAATTTTTTATATTGAAATAGATGAAATAAAAAAAATAATAGAGCAGAACTCAAATTTTTTATATTTTTGGAGCCTCGAACTGCAAAAACAAAATCAATTCATTTTTAATAGATTAAACATTTTGGGCAACAAACAAATTCATGGTCGTTTTTCGGAAAGTATTTTGTACCTTCGTTCTGAAAAATTTAATGAAATCGAGATTTATAATTTAATTTCGAGAAAAGAACTTGCCGAACTTTCTGCTATTTCGCTCGACAGCACAATGAAAATAATTAACGAACTAAAAAATGATAAAATAATAGAAGTAAACGGAAAAGAAATTATAATAAAAGACTTAGAAATGATGGTAAGGCTCGCTCAAATAGGTTAGATTTTTTTGTAATTTGTGATTAATTCAATTGTTTAAAATCATTTAATCAGTTACTATTCAATAATTTATTTAACAATTTAACAATTTAACAATTTAACGATAGTATAAATGTTTAAAGGATTAGAAATACTCATAGTTGATGATATTTTTATTAATAGAATGTTGTTAATCGAAATAGCTGAAAACTTACAAGCAAATTATACAGAGGCAAAAAATGGAAAAGAAGCTATTGATTGGCTCAAAATCAAGAAGTTTGATGTTGTTTTTATGGACATAGAAATGCCCGTAATGAATGGTTTTGAAACAACTCGGTTTATTCGTCAAAAAATGGCAGCTCCTATTTGCACCATTCCCATTCTTGCCATTACAGCGCATATTATATCAAAACTTGATCCAAATTTTACCGAAAGTGGCTTTTCACTCTTACTCACAAAACCTTATACCCTCGATAAAATTGAAAACGCATTGAAAAAAATTTTTAATAAATAATCAGTTATTTTCAATAGCTAAATATTAAAACTCAAGTAATTTATAATGCATTATTATTCAATGTATTAATTTAGGGTTATTCACGCAAAAACAGTAAGAATAAAAACATCGTTTAGCTTTGTCTATTTTTCTACAATTTAGTTTTGTTTAGAAAATTAAAATAATCTTT